>CAYLHK010000040.1:0-23049 GCA_964383295.1 uncultured Rhodovulum sp. | reverse complement strand
CGGCGGTGACGGTCACCACCATGTCCTCGCGCTCGATCAGGTCCTCGTCGTCGAGGTCCGCGTCCCATTCAACGATCTCGGACCGGCGCGGCACGGCGAAGAGCTCGCGCACCTCGCGCAGCTCGTCGGAGATGATCGCCATGATCCGGGTGCGCGAGCGCAGGATGTCGAGATAGTCTGTGATCTTGCCGGCCAGCTCCTCCAGCTCGTCGGTGACCTCCTTGACGCCCAGCGCGGTCAGCCGCTGCAGGCGCAGGTCGAGAATGGCGCGGGCCTGGGCCTCGCTCAGGAAATAGGTCCCATCCTCGAGCACGCGGTGCGAGGGATCGTCGATCAGCGCGATATAGGGTGCGATATCCTGCGCCGGCCAGGCGCGGGTCATCAGCCGCTCGCGGGCCTCGGCAGGATCGGCCGACGATCGGATCGTCGCCACCACCTCGTCGACGTTCGAGACCGCGACGGCCAGGCCGCAGAGGATATGCGCGCGCTCCCGCGCCTTGCGCAGCTCGAACGCGGTGCGCCGAGCGACGACCTCCTCGCGGAAGGCCACGAACGCCGTCAGGAACGCACGCAGGTCGAGCTGCTCCGGCCGTCCGCCGTTCAGGGCCAGCATATTGCAGCCGAAGGAGGTCTGCAGCGGTGTGAAGCGGAAGAGCTGGTTCAGCACCACATCGGGCGTGGCGTCGCGCTTGAGCTCGACCACTACCCGCACGCCGAAGCGGTCGCTCTCGTCCTGGACATGGGCGATGCCCTCGACCTTCTTGTCGCGGGCAAGCTCGGCGATGCGCTCCACCAGCGTCGCCTTGTTCACCTGATAGGGGATCTCGGAGACGACGATCGCCGTGCGCCCACCGCGCACCTCCTCGATGCGGGTCTTTGCCCGGATGATCACCGAGCCACGGCCCTCGTGATAGGCCTTGCGCGCGCCCGAGCGGCCGAGGATCAGCGCGCCGGTTGGGAAGTCGGGGGCCGGGATGAACTCCATCAGATCCGCCACCGACAGGTCGGGGTTCTCGATCAGCGCCAGCGTAGCGTCGATGACCTCGCCGAGATTGTGCGGCGGGATATTGGTCGCCATGCCGACGGCGATGCCAGCGGCGCCGTTCACCAGCATGTTCGGGAACCGCGCCGGCAGGACCGTGGGCTCCATGTCCTTGCCGTCGTAGTTCGGCTGGAAGTCGACCGTCTCCTTGTCGATGTCGGCGAGCAGATAGGCCGCCGGCTTGTCCATGCGCACCTCGGTATAGCGCATGGCGGCCGGCGCATCGCCGTCCATCGAGCCGAAGTTGCCCTGCCCGTCGAGCAGCGGCAGCGACATGGAGAAGTCCTGCGCCATCCGCACCAGCGCATCATAGATCGCGCTGTCGCCATGCGGATGGTACTTGCCCATCACGTCGCCGACGGGGCGCGCGCTCTTGCGATAGGGCTTGTCGTGGGTGTTGCCGGTCTCGTGCATCGCGAAGAGGATGCGCCGGTGCACCGGTTTCAGCCCGTCGCGCAGGTCCGGGATCGCGCGGCTGACGATCACGCTCATCGCATAATCGAGATAGGAGGAGCGCATCTCCTGCTCGATGGCGACGGCGGGGCCGGTATGGGGGTTGCGCGGCGCCTCGGGGGCGTCGTCGTCACCGTCGGAAGTCTGGTCGCTCAAGGTCTTGCGTCCCATTTTGGGCAGTTGTGAGGACTATAAGTGGCGACGCTCGCGGCCGCAATGATCGAGCGCCCCGGCGCGGCCAAGCCAGCGCGGCGCCCACGCGGGACTGGCCCGCCGCCGGGCCCTTCGGCTAGAGATGGGCAGCGCAAATCGGGGAAAGATCACTACATGATGCGACGTCGGTCTGGTTGGCTGTGGTGGGCGGGGTTCGTCCTCTTCGCCCTCGCCCTCGTCCTCATCACAACCTGGGTGGCGCTCGCCCTGCACTTCCAGTCGCGTCCCGCGCCCCTCTGGATCGCCCTCGCGTTGATCGTGGCGCTGACCGCCCTTGTGGCCGCCCTCCGCCGCAGCCTGGTCCACGGGCTCGCGCTCGTGGTGCTGGCGCTGGTGCCGTTCGCGATCTGGTGGGCCTCAATCGTGCCGACGAACGAGCGCGAATGGCAGCCGGAGGTGGCAGAGCTGGTCAGCGGCAGCTTCGATCCGGCAAATCCGGATCTGGTCACCATTGAGAGTGTCCGCAACTTCCACTGGCTGACCCCCACCACAGCCGAGGAACGCTGGGAGACGCGCAGCTACGATCTGTCCACGCTGGAGACCACCGATGTGATCATGACCTACTGGATGGGGCCCCAGATCGCACATGTGATGGTCAGCTTCGGCTTTGCCGATGGCGAGCACCTGGCGTTTTCGGTCGGCATTCGCCCCGCGCGCGGTCAGGTCTATTCCTCGATCGCCGGTTTCTTCAAGGATTACGAACTGATCGTCACCGCCGGGGACGAGCGCGACCTGATCGGACTGCGCGCCTCGGTGCAGGACCACAACACCTCGGTCCAGCTCTATCGCGTCGCGCTGCCACCTGAGGTGGCGCGCGATCTCTTCCGCGAATACGTGAGCCTCGCCAACGAGATGGTAGCCGAGCCGCGGTTCTACCAGACGATCCTGGCCAATTGCACCACCGTCATCTGGGAGCTGGTGCGCCGCATCGATCCCGGCCTGCCTCTCGACTGGCGGGTGATCGCCTCGGGCTATCTCGACGAATACCTCTATTCGATCCGGGCCCTCGACATGCGCCATCCGCTGGCGGAGCTGCAGGCGATAAGCGTATTGCCGGGGGACGTTCCGCTGACGCTCGACAGCCGCGCCTATTCGCGCGCGCTGCGCGCCGGCATCCCGCCGCTCTGAACGCCGGAGAGAGAGATGCAGACCGTCTATTCCCCCCGCCACGCCGGACATGCGGGAAATTCCGAACTGATGGACGGACGCATCCTGCCCGCCTTCGAAAAACCCGAGCGCGCCGAGATCATCCGCGCCCGGGTCGAGGCCGTAGGGCTCGGGCGGGTGGTGGCGCCCGAGCCGCACGAGCTGACGACTGCTGCGCGGGTCCACCGGCCGGCCTATCTCGACTTCCTGTCGCGGGCTTGGAGCCTCTGGGCGGCCGAGGGCCGCGACGGCTCGGCGATCGGGTCGTTCTGGCCGGTGCCCGGGCTGCGCGCCGACATCGCCCCGCAGCACATCGACGGGCTACTCGGCTTCTATACGATGGACGGCGGCGCCAGCTTCGTCGCGGGCACCTGGGACGCGGTGCGCGCGAGCCATGACGTGGCGCTGACCGCGGCGGGACTGGTCGAAGGCGGCGAGCGCGCGGCCTTCGCGCTCTGCCGCCCGCCGGGGCATCACGCGTCGAGCCGGTTTGCGGGCGGGTACTGCTTCATCAACAATGCCGCGGTGGCGGCGCAGTGGTTCCGCGACCGAGGGGCGGCACGGGTGGCGGTGCTCGACATCGACTATCACCACGGCAACGGCACGCAGGAGATCTTCTACGCCCGCGACGACGTGCTGGTGGCGAATCTCCATGCCGACCCGCTGGTCGAGTACCCCTATTTCCTCGGCCATGCCGACGAGCGCGGCGAAGGCCGCGGCGCGGGCTTCAACCTGAACCTCCCCCTGCCCCACGGCACCGGATTTTCCGAATGGCGCGCGGCGCTGGAGACGGCCTGCGCCGCCGTCGCCGCGTTCCGGCCCGACCGGCTGGTGGTGTCGCTGGGGGTCGACACATACCGCGGGGATCCGATCAGCCAGTTCCGGCTGGACACGCCCGACTATCCGGTGATCGGAGCGCGGCTGCGCGCGCTCGGCCTGCCGACGCTCTTCGTGATGGAGGGCGGCTATGCGGTCGAGGAGATCGGGCTGAACGCGGTCGGGGTGCTGGAAGGCTTCGAGGAGGCCTGAGCGCGCCCAGCTTTGTTGGGACCCTGATCGTGTGATACACTCCCGCCCGCAACCGAACCGGCACTCGCGCCGGCGGCAGCTGGGGGACATCGATGAAACGGGCGACGGGTCTCGTGGCCGTCATGCTGTCGGGCATGGCGGCTGTTGTGCATGCGGAAACGCCGCTGGAGCGCGGCGCGTATCTGGTTCGCGGGCCGGCCGGCTGCGGCAACTGCCACACGCCGATGGGACCCGAGGGGCTCGTCGCGGATCAGGAACTCGCCGGCCGGCTGGTGGAGAAGAGCGACGCCTTCACCGCGATCGCCCCCAACATCACCCCGGCGTCGCGGGTCGCGGACTGGTCCGATGCCGAGCTTGGCCGCGCGATCCGCGAGGGGCTGCGCCCGGACGGAAGCCTGATCGGCCCGCCGATGCCCTTCGCGATGTATCGCGGCCTGTCGGACGGGGATCTCGCGGCGATGATCGCCTTCCTGCGCACCCTGCCGGCGGTGGAGCACGACCCGGGCACCTCGGTCTACAACATCCCCCTGCCCCCCGCCTACGGGCCGCCGGTGACCAGCGTCGCGGAGGTGCCGCGCGGGGTGACGGTGGAGTACGGGGCCTATCTGGCCGGGCCGGTCACGCATTGCATGGAGTGCCACACGCCGATGGGGCCGCAGGGGCCGATGCTGGGCACCGCGCTCGGGCAGGGCGGGTTCGCGTTCCACGGGCCCTGGGGGGTCGCGATCGCGTCCAACCTGACCTCGAGCGAGGACGGGCTGGCGGGATATACCGACGCGGAGATCAAGGCGATGATCGTGGACGGCATCCGCCCCGACGGCTCACCCATGTTCCCGCCCATGCCCTATGGGTTCCTGGCGCAGATGACGCCCGAGGATCTGGACGCGGTGCTGCTCTACCTGCGCAGCCTGCCACCCCTGCCGGACGCGGGGTGAGACACCGGCCGGCCGTGTGCGCGCACGGGGTGCGCACATGTGCGCATTTTTCAGGCCATTGAAAAGACTTGTCTATTCGGAACGGGTAAACATTAGGAAAGCTTCGTTAACGCGCCCACGCGCCCCCACCCTCAGGCAAACAGCTCGTGGCAGGTCTCCAGCGCCGCGACCAGCACGTCGACCTCGGCCGTGGTGTTGTAGAGCCCGAACGAGGCGCGGCAGGTCGCGGTGAGGCCGAGATGGGCCATCAGCGGCTGGGCGCAGTGGTGCCCGGCGCGCACGGCAACGCCCTTGCGGTCAACCACGGTCGAGATGTCGTGCGGATGCGCCTGGCCGTCCATGGTGAAGGAGAAGATCGCCCCCTTGCCCGGCGCCGTGCCCTGCAGGTTCAGCCAGTTGAGCCCGCCCAGGCGCGCGGCTGCATAGTCGCGCAGGCTGTGCTCATGCGCGGCGATGTTCTCCATGCCGAGCCCGGTCATGTAGTCGAGCGCCACACCGAGCCCGATCGTCGCCACGATCCCCGGCGTGCCGGCCTCGAAGCGCAGCGGCGGGTCGGCATAGGTCACGCCGTCCTGGCGCACCTCGCGGATCATGTCGCCGCCGCCGAGGAAGGGGCGCATCTCCGCGGCCCGGTCGCGGCGGACATAAAGCGCGCCCGAGCCGGTGGGCCCATAGAGCTTGTGGCCGGTGATGGCGTAGAAGTCGCAGCCGATCTCGGCGACGTTGACGGGCATGTGCACCGCCGCCTGGCTGCCGTCCACCAGCACCGGCACCCCGCGCTCCCGCGCCGCCGCACAGATGGCCGCCACGTCCACCACGGTGCCGAGCACGTTGGACATGTGGGTGATGGCGACGAGCTTCGTGCGCGGCCCGATCGCGTCGATCACCCGCTGCGGGTCGAGCGAGCCGTCGGCCTCGATATCCACCCATTTCAGCACCACACCCTGGCGCTCGCGCAGGAAATGCCAGGGGACGATGTTGGCGTGATGCTCCATCACGCTCAGCACGATCTCGTCGCCGGGCTCGAGCCGCGGCGCCGCCCAGGCGTAGCTGACCATGTTGATCCCCATGGTCGAGCCGGTGTTCAGGACGATCTCGTCCTCGTGCGCCGCACCGAGGAATCGCTGCACGATGCCGCGCGTCGCCTCGTAATGGTCGGTGGCGAGGTTGGACAGATAGTGCAGGCCCCGGTGGACATTGGCGTATTCGGACGAATAGGCCCGGGTCATCGCGTCGATGACCACCTGCGGCTTCTGCGCCGAGGCGCCGTTGTCGAGATAGACCAGCGGCCGCCCGTGCACCTCGCGGCCGAGGATCGGGAAGTCGCGGCGCACCGCATCGACGTCATACATCAGCTCGCTCCCTGCGGGCCGAAGCCCAGCGAGGCCAGAACGCTCGCGAGGCCGAGGAAGAAGATCAGCAACGACAGGACCACGCCGCCCAGCACCGCGCCGATGCTGGAAAAGCCGTGCATCTCGGCGATGAAGTTTGAAAACGCCCACAGCAGCCAGATCATGGTCAGGATCGCCAGCACGAAGGCGAGCGGCGGCAGGATGACGAGGGCCGCGATCTGGGCGAGCTGGGCGAGCAGCATCATCACGTTCAGCCAGACGACGAGCGCCAGCGCGTCACCATCCCCGCCGGTGCCGCCGAAGGCGCGGCCGATCCGCGAGGCGCCGAGCGCGATCGCGCCCATCACCAGAAGCTGGAACGCCGCCCCGATCAGCGGCGCCTGCAGCACCGCCATGGTCATCGCATCGACCCCGCCCGAGGCCATGTGCCCGGCGAGGAAGGCGAGCACCATCCCCGCGGAGGTCACCGCCACCAGCGCCGTCAGCAGCACGTCGCCGGGCAGGCCGAGGTCAAGCACCCGCCGCGCGGCGATGCGCGGGCGGGTCAGAGTGTCGCGTATCAGCTCGGCCCACATCTGCGCCTCCGGTCCCTGATCCTCATGCCTCGCCGTCGTCATCCTGCGGCGGCTGCGGCCCCGGACAGCACCGCGAGGGCCGCTGCCGCCACGATGAAGCCGAGGCCGGCCGCCAGCAATACGCGGCTGGTCCGCGCAAAACCCTCCGCCTCGGCGAGACTGGCCGCAAAGAGCCACAGCCAGAAAGCGAGCCCGGCATAGCCCAGGAGATCGAGCCAGGGCAACTGCCGTCCGCTGACGGCCTCGCCGGCCGCGCCGATGAGGGCCACCGCCAGCGCGATCGGCGCGCCGAGCAGCGCCGACCAGAACACCGCCGCCCGTGCGCCGATGAACCCGCCGCGCCCGCCGAAGGCCAGCGCGCCGAGATGCACCAGCGCCGACGCCCCATAGGCGATGAGCGGCAGCAGGAAGACATAGGCGAAGAGATGCGCCGCGATCGCGCCCGAGAGCGCGTCGTCGATCTCCAGCCGCCGCGCCTCGCGGATCGCATTGGGCAGGCTGGCGACGAACAGGATCCCCGCCGCCAGCATCAGGTGAAAGAGCGCGCGCGGCTCGCGCGGGCCCTCGGCCATCAGCCGCGCCATCGCGCCGCGGGGGTCGCGATAGGCGCGGCCGATCGCATCGACCACCCCGCCCGGCATGGGGCTCAGGCCTGCGGCTGCGCCAGCCATTCGGCCAGCCGCTCGCGGATATCGGCCGCGAGTCCCTCGTCCTCGATCTCCGCGATCGCGTCGTCGAGGAAGGCGAGCACCAGGAGCTCCTCGGCCTGCCGGCGCGGCACGCCGCGCGAGGTCAGGTAGAAGAGCCCCTCCTCGTCCACCGCGCCGCTGGTCGAGCCATGGCTGCAGGCGACGTCGTCGGCATAGATCTCGAGCTCGGGCTTGGCGAGGAACTGGGTGTCATCGTCCATCAAGAGGCCCTGGCTGATCTGGTAGCCATCGGTCTTCTGTGCGCCGGGCTTTACCAGGATCTTGCCCTGGAACACGCCGACCGCGCCGTCGCGCAGCACCTTCTTGAACACTTGGCGGCTCTCGCAGTTCACCCCGCCGTGGGTGACGAAGATCGTGTCGTCGTGCAGGAAGTCCCCGCCACCGATGCTGGCGCCGGCCACATGCGCGACACCGTCGTCGCCGGCGAACTCGATCACCGCCTCGTTGCGGGTCAGCCGCCCGCCGATCGCCAGGGTGAAGGACTTGAAGGTGGATTCGCGCCCCAGCCGGGCGAAGATGCCGGTGGCTGTGGTACGCCCGGCGTCGAGGCCCTGGGTGCGCAGGTGGTGGAAGCCCGCGCCTTCGGCGATCTCGACCTCCATCACCGAGTTGAAGCGCGCCCCGCCCACGCCGCTCTCCAGCACCGTCAGGTCGGCGCCGGCCTCGAGCCGCACCAGGTGCCGCACCAGCGCGTCCGCGCCCTCGGCGGTGCGCCGATAGACCAGGTGCACGGGCCGCTCGGCCCGGCCGGTGGCGCGGATCACCACGCCCTCGGTGGCGCGCGCCGTGTTCAGCGTCGCCATGGGGCGGTCGACCGGGTCCTGGCCGCGCGCTTCCAACACGCCGAAGAGATCGCGCGCCCAGTGGATGTCGGTGCGCAGCACTTCGGCCAGCGGGCGGATCTCGACGCCGGCAAGCTCGGGCGCATCGGAGAGATCCGGCGCGAACACCCCGTCCACGAACAGCAGCCGCACCCGCTCGACCGTCGCGAAGACCGCCGCCTCATCCTCGGGCGGCAGCGCCGGCGCGGGCTGCGCGGTCAGCGGGCTCGGGTCGGTGAACTTCCAGTACTCGTCGCGGCGCACCGGCGCGCCGCGCTCGGCCAGCCGGCGGGACGCGCGCTCGCGCACGGCAGTGGCCCAGCCGGCCTCACCCGCGGGTGCGGGCCAGGCCGCCAGCAGCGCCTGGGCGCCATCGAGTTTCAGAGCCGGAACAGCCATTTACGCCACCGACTTCAGCAGGTCGCCATAGCCGTTGGTCTCGACCTCCAGCGCCAGCTCCGGCCCGCCGGACTGCACGATCCGGCCGTCGGCCATGATGTGCACAACATCGGGGCGGATATGGTCGAGCAGCCGCTGATAGTGGGTGATGACAAGGAAAGACCGGTCGGGCGAGCGCAGGGCGTTCACGCCCTCGGCCACCAGCTTCATCGCATCGACGTCGAGGCCCGAGTCGGTCTCGTCGAGGATGCACATGCGGGGTTCCAGCACCGCCATCTGCAGGATCTCGTTGCGCTTCTTCTCGCCGCCGGAGAAGCCGACGTTGACCGGGCGCTTGAGCATGTCGGCGTCGATCGCCAGCGACTTGGCCTTCTCGCGCACGACGCGGAGGAAATCGGCTGCGTTCAGCTCCTCCTGCCCGCGCGCCTTGCGCTGCGCGTTCAGCGCCGTGCGCAGGAAGGTCATGTTGCCGACGCCGGGGATCTCGACCGGGTACTGGAAGGCCAGGAACAGCCCCGCCGCCGCCCGCTCCTCGGGCTCCATATCGAGCAGCTCGGTGCCGTCGAGGCTGGCCGAACCCTCGGTCACCTCGTAGCCGTCACGGCCGGACAGCACATAGGACAGGGTCGACTTGCCCGAGCCGTTCGGGCCCATGATCGCATGGACCTGACCCGCGCCGACCTCGAGGTTGACCCCCTTCAGGATAACCTTGTCCTCTTCCTCGAGACGGACGTGAAGATTCTCGACTTTCAGCATGGCTTTCCTCTGGAATTCGCGTTGCGCGGATCAGAACTGCCGGCGTTGCTGCCGGGCTTCCTCCAGCGCGGGATTGCGGTCGAAGAGATGCGGCGCATCCGGCTCGTCGATGCGATACCAGCGCAGGATGCGCGCGAAGAAGTTGTGGACGTAGTGGAAGATCACCGCGAACACCGCCGTCTTCGCGGCCGCCAGCACGAAGGCGCTGAGCGTGGTCACGTTCGGCCCGCCGAAGACCAGCTCCGAACCGAAGCTCAGTCCGAAGAAGACCAGTGCGGCGATGATCGTGGCGCCCAGGAACTGCATGTCAGCCCACCGAACCTTCGAGGCTGATGGCGACGAGCTTCTGCGCCTCCATGGCAAACTCCATCGGCAGGACCTGCAGCACCTCGCGGCAGAAACCGTTGACGACGAGCGCCACCGCCTCCTCCTCGTCCATGCCGCGCGAGCGGCAGTAGAAGAGCTGGTCGTCATCGACCTTGGACGTGGTCGCCTCGTGCTCCACCCGGCTCGAGTTGTTCTTCACCTCGATGTAGGGGACGGTATGCGCCCCGCACTTGTCGCCGATGAGCAGGCTGTCGCACTGGGTGTAGTTGCGGCTGTTCTTCGCCTTGGGATGCATCGAGACGAGGCCGCGATAGGTGTTCTGCGCAACGCCCGCGCTGATCCCCTTCGAGACGATGCGCGAGCGCGTGTTCTTGCCCAGATGCACCATCTTGGTGCCGGTATCGGCCTGCTGGTGGTTGTTGGCGATGGCGATCGAGTAGAACTCGCCCTGGCTGGCCTCGCCGCGCAGGATGCAGGACGGATACTTCCAGGTGATCGCCGAGCCGGTCTCGACCTGCGTCCACATCACCTTCGACCGATCCCCGCGGCAGTCCGCGCGCTTGGTCACGAAGTTGTAGATGCCGCCGCGGCCTTCCTCGTCGCCGGGGAACCAGTTCTGCACGGTGGAATACTTCACCTCGGCATCGTCGAGCGCCACGATCTCGACCACCGCCGCATGCAGCTGATGCTCGTCACGCTTGGGCGCCGTGCAGCCTTCGAGGTAGCTCACATAGGCGCCCTTGTCGGCGATGATCAGCGTGCGCTCGAACTGGCCGGTGTTCTCGGCATTGATGCGGAAATAGGTCGAGAGCTCCATCGGGCAGCGCACGCCCGGCGGCACGTAGACGAAGGACCCGGCCGAGAAGACGGCCGCGTTCAGCGTCGCATAGAAATTGTCGCTCATCGGTACGACCGAGCCCAGGTACTTCTGCACCAGCTCGGGATGGTCGCGCACCGCCTCGGTCAGCGAGCAGAAGATCACGCCAGCCTTGGCCAGCTCGGCCTTGAAGGTCGTGCCGACCGAGACGCTGTCGAAGACCGCATCCACGGCGACCGGACGCCCGTCCGCGCCGCCCAGCCCCTCGGTGCCCTCGACGCCGGCGAGGATCGCCTGTTCCTTCAAGGGGATACCGAGCTTGGCATAGGTGGCCAGCAGCTCCGGATCGACCTCGTCCAGCGACTTCGGCCGTTTGATCATGCTTTTCGGGCGCGCATAGTAATACGCGTCCTGGAAGTCGATCTTGGGATAGTTGACCATCGCCCAGGTCGGCTCTTCCATCTGCAGCCAGCGATGGTAGGCCTTCACCCGCCAGTCCGTCAGCCACTCCGGCTCCTCGTTCCGGGCCGAGATCAGCCGCACGATATCCTCGTTCAGGCCCTTGGGCGCATATTCGGTCTCGATGTCGGATTCGAACCCGTATTTGTAGCGCGCGCCGACGCTGCGCACCGCGTCCACGGTCTCCTGATCCACGCCCTCGCGGACACTGATATCTTCGAATGCGGACATCGCTACCTCATTCCTTCCATCTCGCCGCTCAGGCCGCCCTGGCCCGGAACCGGCGATGGTGTCTTTCCCAGGCCGCGGCGAAGGCCATGACCTCATCCTTGGTGGTCGCGGGACCCAGCGAGACCCGCACCGCGCTCTCGGCCACCTCCGCCCCGAGGCCCATGGCCTCGAGCGTGCGCGACCGCTTCACCTTGCCGCTGGAGCAGGCCGATCCCGCCGAGATCGCGAACCCGGCCAGGTCCATCTGCATCACCTGCGTCTCGGCCTTCCAGCCCGGCACCGCGAAGCAGCTGGTGCCCGGAAGGCGCCGCGCGCCTTTCCCGACAAAAATAGTGTTCAATGCCGCCGCTTCCAGAGCCTTCTCTAGAATATCTCTAAGTTCCGCAACCCCGTCCCAGGCGCCGGCGGCCAATTCCGCTGCCGCCGCCTCGGCCGCGGCGCCCATGCCGGCGATGCCGATGACGTTCTCGGTGCCCGCGCGCCGGCCCAGCTCCTGCCCGCCGCCGCGCAGTCCCGGCGTGACGGTCACCCCTGGGGCCAGCAGGAGCGCGCCGACGCCCTTCGGCCCGCCGAACTTGTGCGCCGAGATCGCCGCCATCTCGGCCCCGCTCCAGTCGAAGGCAAAGGCGATCCTGCCCGCAGCCTGGACCGCATCGACGAAGGCGAGGCCGCGCGGCAAGTCCTGCACCACGCCGGTCTCGGAATTCGCCGCCTGCAGCGCAGTCGCGCCCGGATCGCGCACGCTGACCCGGCCCGAGCCGTCCACCGGCAGCAGGGCCTCGGTCCAGGCCGCCACGCAGCCATGCTCGACCGGCGCCGCCGCCAGCCCGCGCCCGGCAAGGCCCAGCGCCGCCGCCTCGGTGGCCCCCGACGTGAAGATCACCTCGCCTGCGCCGACCCCGAAGGCCGCCGCCACCTGTGCCCGGGCGCGCTCGACCACGGCCCGCGCCGCCCGCCCCTCGGCATGGACCGAGGCCGGGTTGCCCGCCACGTCCATCGCCGCAAGCATTGCCCTCCGCGCTTCAAGGCGCAGCGGCGCGGTCGCGTTCCAGTCGAGATAGGCGCGCGCCGCCATTGCCCGTCACTCCGCCTCGTCGACCACGGCGACAAAGGCCGGCACCGCCGGACACGGCGCGAGCTGGTTCTTGACCACATCGCCCAGCCGCGTCTGATGCAGCATCACGTAGACGTTCGCCGAAAGCTGCTCCCAGAGCTTGTCGGCCAGGTGCTGCTCGCGGGTGCCCGTCGTCGCGCCCGAGGCCCCTGCCCCGCGGCTCAGCGCGTCCATCGTCTCGTCGACGGCGGAGAGCACCTCGGCGATGCGGATCTCGCCCACGGGCCGCGCCAGCCGATAGCCGCCGCCCGGTCCGCGCACCGACTCGACGATCTCCGCCCGGCGCAGCTTGACGAAGAGCTGTTCGAGATAGGCCAGGCTGATATCCTGGCGCGCGGCGATCTCGCTCAGCGAGACCAGCCGCTCGGGCCCCTGCGCGGCCAGATCGGTCAGCGCGATCATCGCATAGCGACCCTTGGTGCTGAGCTTCATCGTGCAATTCCCCTGGCCCGGGCACGCGGCAGTTGACGGTACGGGACCGAGACCTTAACTGGCATGCCAACCACGACGCCCGCGCCGCAATTTAGAATTCTTCTAGATTGAGCGAGGGATTCGGTCAAGTAACGCTTCGCGCAGTTTTCAGGAGGGCGCCGCATGCCAGAGGTGATCTTCCCAGGGCCCGACGGCCGTCTCGACGGCCGCTATCACCCCCAGAAGACCAAGGACGCACCGATCGCGATCATCCTGCACCCCCACCCACTCTACGGGGGCACGATGAACAACAAGGTCGTCTACAATCTCCACTACACGTTCCACAGGCTGGGATTCACCTGCCTGCGGTTCAACTTCCGTGGCGTCGGCCGCAGCCAGGGCGAATACGACCAGGGGATCGGCGAACTGTCCGATGCCGCGGCGGCGCTCGACTATCTGCAGGCGCTGAACCCCAATGCCAAGGTCTGCTGGGTGGCGGGCTTCGGCTTCGGCGCCTGGATCGGGATGCAGCTTCTGATGCGCCGGCCGGAGATCGCCGGCTTCATCTCGGTGGCGCCGCCCGCGAACCAGTACGACTTCTCCTTCCTCGCCCCCTGCCCGTCCTCGGGGCTGATCATCTCCGGCAGCGCCGACCGTGTCGTGCCGCCGGCGGATGTGGCTGGCCTCGCGGACAAGCTGAAGCAGCAGAAGGGCATCACCATCACCCACCAGACCGTCGAGGGCGCCAGCCACTTCTTCGATCCGGGGATGGAGGAGATGATCGGCAGCGTGGAATCCTACGTCCGCCGCCGGCTGACCGAGACCTCTCGGTAACGGGGAACGCGAGGCCCGGCCATGCTGCCCGATCCAGCGGTCCTCGCGCCCTTCACCCTCGCGACCCTGGCGATCACGCTGACGCCGGGGCCGGACATGACCTTCTTCGTCGGCCGCGCGATCTCCCAGGGCCGCGCGGCCGGGCTTGCGGCGCTGGCCGGGGCGTTCTCGGGCGTCCTCGTGCACACGATGCTGGTGGCCTTCGGCCTCTCGGCGCTGGTGGTGGCGGCGCCCGCCGCCTTCCTGGCGCTGAAGATCGCCGGGGCAGTCTATCTCGCCTGGCTGGCGGTGGAGGCGATCCGCCACGGCTCGGCCTTCGCCCTGCCCGGCACGCCGCCCACCCGCGCGAGCCTGCGCGCCACCTGGGCCTCGGGCCTGGCAATCAACCTGCTGAACCCCAAGATCCTCTTGTTCTTCATGACCTTCCTGCCGCAGTTCGTCGCACCCGGCGACCCCGATGCGGCGGGGAAGCTGATCACCCTCGGCCTGCTCTTCATGGCGATCGCACTGGTCGTCACCCTGCCGATCGTGCTCGCCGCCGACCGGGTCGCCGTGCTCCTGCGCCGCCGCCCGCGGATCGCCCGCGCCATCGACTGGGCTTTCGCCGGGATCTTCGCCACCTTCGCCGTGCAGATCCTGCTGGGCCGCGGGCGCTAGGCGCGGGATCAGACGGCCGGCGGCGGCCCCTTCAGCACCAGCGGCAGGCCGGCGACGGTCATCACCACCTCGTCGGCCAGCACGGCGACCCGCTGGTTCAGGAGCCCGGCCGCATCGCGGAAGGCCCGCGCCAGCGCGTTCTCCGGCACGATCCCCGCCCCCACTTCGTTGGTCACCAGAACGACCGGCGAGACCTGCGCCTCCAGCGCCGCCGCCAGCACGCCTGCCTCCGCCTCCCAGTCCAGCCCCGCCAGCATCACGTTCGACAGCCACAGCGTCAAGCAGTCCACCAGCCGCGGCCCCGCCCCGTCGGTCGCCCGCAGCGTCGCGGCCAGCGCCAGCGGCGCCTCCTCGGTGCGCCAGCCCTGCCCTCGCACCTCGCGGTGGCGGGCGATGCGCGCGGCCATCTCGGCATCGCGCGGCTCGGCCGTGGCGATGTAGATCGGCGCGCCGGGCATCCCCCGCACGCGGCCCTCGGCCCAGGTGCTCTTGCCCGAACGCGCGCCGCCGGTGACGAGGATGATGCGCGGGGCAGCGGTCATGGCCTTTACCTCGGGGATGCGGCGGCTAGGATCGGCGGCCCAGTTGCGATGGTCCCGCCGGTGACGACACCCCTCCTAACCACGCCCCCCGGCACCGGCAAGGACGCGCCCAGGGAAGCCGCATGAGCGCCGCGGCCATGCTCATCGCCATGGCGATCGAGGCCGCGCTCGGCTGGCCCGCCGCGCTCCACCGCCGCATCGGCCATCCGGTCACCTGGATCGGGGCGCTGATCGCCGCGCTGGAGCGCCGGCTGAACCGGCCCGGCGCCGCCCCCGCCGCCCGCATCGCGCTCGGCGGCGCCACCACGCTTGCCGTCGTGGCGCTGGCCGCCGGCGCCGCGGCCGCCGTCGCCGCGCTTCTGCCCGGCGGCTGGCCCGGCATCCTCCTCACCGGCCTTCTGGCCGCACCCCTCGTCGCCACCCGCTCGCTCCACGACCATGTGGCGGCGGTGGCGCGCCCGCTCGCCGCCGGTGACCTTGCCGGCGCACGGGCAGCGGTCGCGATGATCGTCGGCCGCGATCCCGAGCGGCTGGATACGGCCGGCACCGCCCGCGCCGCGCTCGAAAGCCTGGCCGAGAACGCTTCCGACGGGGTGATCGCGCCGCTCTTCTGGGGCGTGGCTCTCGGCCTGCCGGGCATCGCCGGCTACAAGGCCCTGAACACGCTCGACAGCATGATCGCCCACCGCTCGCCGCGCTATCTCCACTTCGGCCGCATCGCCGCCCGCGCCGACGACGTGGCGAACTGGATCCCCGCCCGGCTGACCGCGCTCCTGATCGCGCTCGCCTCGCCCCGGCCCAGGCAGGCGCTCGCGACCACGCTGCGCGACGCCCGCCGCCACCGCTCGCCCAATGCCGGCTGGCCCGAAGCGGCGATGGCCGGCGGGCTCGGCATCCGCCTCTCCGGTCCCCGCAGCTACGGCGAGGGCATCCGCGACGAACCCTGGCTGAACGCCGCCGCACCCGACCCCGCGGCGGCCGATCTCGCCCGCGGCCTGCGCATCTACCTGCGCGCCATGGCGCTCGCCGGCCTGATCCTGCTCGCGCTGGCACTGATCGCGGCGTAACGGAGACCCATGACCGACGCACGCGACCACGGCGGCGATCTCGGCCGGGCCATCGCCCGCTTCGGCGGCACAGCCTCGGACTGGATCGACCTCTCGACCGGCATCAACCGCCTGCCCTGGCCGGTCCCCGACCTGCCGGCCCGGGTCTGGCAGGCCCTGCCCACGGCCGAGGCCAGTGCTGCCGCCATCGCCGCCGCCCGCGCGGCCTGGAACGTGCGCGCCGGGATCCTGCCGCTGGCCGGCGCCCAGGCCGCGATCCAGCTCCTGCCCCGCCTGCGCCCTCCCGGCCGCGCCGCGGTGCTGGCGCCCACCTACAACGAGCACGCCGCCGCCTTCGCGCAGGCCGGCTGGCAGGTCACCGAAGTCACCGACCCCGCCGACCTCCAGGACGCCGATGCCGCCGTGCTGGTCAATCCCAACAACCCCGACGGCCGCCGCCATGCGCCCGAGAACCTGCGCGCGCTGGCCGCGCGCGTGGGCCTGCTGATCGTCGATGAGAGCTTCGCCGACCCCCATCCCGAGGTCAGCCTCGCCGGCGACGACCTGCCCCCGAACACGATCGTGCTGCGCTCCTTCGGCAAGTTCTGGGGCCTCGCCGGCCTGCGCCTCGGCTTCGCCATCGCCCCCGAACCGCTGATCGCCGCGCTCGCGCGCCAGGCCGGTCCCTGGCCCGTCTCCGGCCCGGCGCTCGCCATCGGCGCCGCCGCCCTCGCCGACCGGGACTGGCGCGACGCCACCATCGCCCGCCTGCGCGCCGACGCCGCCCGGCTCGACGCGATCGCCGCGCGCGCCGGCTGGCCGCTGATCGGCGGCACCGCGCTCTTCCGCCTCTACCGGGTCGGGGATGCCGCCGCCGCGCAGGCGCGCCTCGCCCGCGCGCAGGTTTGGTCACGCAGCTTCCCCTGGAGCGGGGATCTCCTCCGGCTCGGCCTGCCGGGACCGGCGCACGAGTGGGATCGCCTCGAGACCACGCTCGCCTGAACGGACTGTCCCCGAAGCGTGGACTTTATCCCGGCGCCATGCGCACCTATCTGTTGCGCCGCAACAGGAGACCCGCGATGGAACTCGGACTCTATACCTTCGGCGACGTGGGCACGGACCCCGTGACAGGCGCGCGGGTCAGCCCGTCCGAACGCCTGCGCAACCTCGTCGAGGAGATCGTGCTGGCCGATCAGGTCGGGCTCGACGTCTTCGGCCTCGGTGAGCATCACCGCCCCGACTATGCGGTCTCCGCGCCGGCCGTGGCGCTCGCCGCCGCAGCGACCCAGACCCGGCGCATCCGCCTGACAAGCGCCGTCTCGGTGCTCAGTTCCGACGATCCGATCCGCGTCTTCCAGCAGTTCGCCACCCTCGACAACCTCAGCCAGGGTCGGGCCGAGATCATGGCCGGCCGTGGATCGTTCATCGAGAGCTTCCCGCTCTTCGGCTACGACCTCGACGACTACGACACGCTCTTCTCCGAGAAGCTCGCGCTGCTCATGCAGCTCAACGACGTCGAGCAGGTCACCTGGCCCGGCACCGACCACACGCCGAAGATCGACGGCCGCGGCGTCTATCCGCGCCCCTTCGGCGCGCAGCTGCCGATCTGGCTCGCGGTCGGCGGCACGCCCAATTCGGTCGCCCGCGCCGGCATGCTCGGCCTGCCGCTGGCGCTTGCCATCATCGGCGGCGAGCCGCACCGGTTCGCGCCGCTTTTCGATCTCTACCGCAAGGCCGCCGATCACGCGGGCCATGACCCGAGGCGCCTCGCCACCTCGATCAATGTCCATGGCTTCGTGGCCGAGACCACCCAGGAAGCGGCCGACATCTTCTATGCCCCCCAGGCCGAGGTGATGAACCGCATCGGTCGCGAGCGCGGTTGGGGGCCGACCAACCGCCAGCAGTTCGACCTCTCGCGCGGTCCGCGCGGTGCGCTCTTCGTCGGCAGCCCGGCCGAGGTGACCGACAAGATCCTCGCCGCCCACGAGGTCTTCGGATTCGATCGCTTCCTGATCCAGATGGCGATCGGCGTGATGGAGCACGCGAAGCTCATGCGCGCGATCGAGATCTTCGGTACAAAGGTCGCGCCCGAGCTCCGCAAGGCCGCCGCCGCCAAGGCGCCGGCTCCGGTGGTCGCCGGCTGACCACGCCTTCCGCACGAGCTCCGCTTGATCGGTTCGCGCTCCTTGCCCTTTTTCCGAACCCGCACCAGCGACGCACTGCGTCGCGCGGGTTCGTCGGCCGGAGCGCGTGAGCGCGCAGGTCGAGGGGCTCCGGGCATTCCCGTCGCTCTGTAATCCGCGCGCGCCTGCCTGGCGGGCGCGTTTACGCGCCTGCCGGGGGCAGGCAGGCGCGCGCGGATTTGTCGACGGACAAATCCGCGAAGGCCACAATCGAAGCCCGCACTTCCTTGTCTACACATTGTGTAGACAGTCTGCGGCGCTTTTGATTTCAATGCCTTGCCGTCTGCTCGCGCGCGAGCAGCCCGCGCGCCGTCGTCAGCCCCGCCCGATCTCCACCAGCTCCGCCCGCTGCCGCTGCATCGCCTGGAACACCCGCCAGTCGCGCGCCATGCGCTCGCCCGCGCCCGCATCGGGCAGCCGCCGCCGTCCCTTGTGATGCATCGCCCGCGCCGCGGTGGCCAGGTCGGGATGGATCCCCGCCGCCGTCGCCGCGACCATGGCCGTGCCGAGAAGCACCGGATCGGGCGCCTCCGGCTCGACGACCGGCAGCCCGGTCGCATCGGCATAGAGCGCCATCAGCATCGGGCTCCGCGCATGCCCCCCGGCCGCATGCAGCGCCTCCGCCGCCATTCCGTAGGCGGCGAAATGCTCGAGGATCTGCCGCAGCCCCAGCGCCAGCCCGACGGCGGTGCGCCAGTACAGCCGGCAGAGCGCGTCGAACCCCTCGTCCATGCCGAGCCCTGCGATCACGCCCAGCGCCCGCGCATTTGCCACCGGACCCCGGCTGCCGCGGAAATCCGGCAGGACATGAAGATCGGGCGCCAGATCCGGCTCGATGGCCCGCAGCACCGCGATGCGCGCGGCGATGCGATCGTGGGCGGCCGGCCCCGGCTCCAGCCCGGCCCCGAAGGCGCGGATCACATGGTCGAGCAGCCCGCCCGAAACCGACTGCCCGCCCTCGCTCATCCAGAGCCCCGGCAGCACCACACCGAGATCCGGCCCCCAGATCCCCAGCGCCGGCCGCGGACGCGGGCTCAGCGCCATCAGACAGGAAGATGTGCCGCCGATCAGCGCGAACTGCCCCTCGACCCCCGGCTCCGCCGCCAGATGCCCCAGCACCCCCAGCGCCCCGGCATGGGCGTCGATCAGCCCGCAGCCGACCCGCGTCCCGGCCCCGAGCCCAAGCTCCGCCGCCGCAGCCGCGGTCAGCCCCCCGAGATCGGCCGCCACCGCCGTCGCCCGCGCCGGCACCCCGGTCCGCGCCGCCATATCCTCGAGCCCCACGGCGTGAAGGAAATCGTCCTGCCAGCCGGCCTCCCCCTCCGGTGCCCAGGTCCACTTGCACGCCAGCGTGCACTGCGAGCGCGCCGCCGTCCCGGTGGCCCGCCAGGCGAGATGGTCGCTCAGATCCATGATCCGCGCCGCCCGCGCCCAGCTGCCCGGCAGATGCCGCTTCAGCCACATCAGCTTCGGGATCGCCATCTCGGGCGACATGCTGCCGCCCAGCCGGTCCAGCACCCCATGGCCGGTCGCGGTGCATTCCTCGGCCTCCGCCCGCGCCCGGTGGTCGAGCCAGAGCACCGTGTCCCAGCACGCGTCCCCGCTCGTCCCCGCCGGCAGCGGCGCGCCGTCGGCATCGCCCAGCACCAGCGAACAGGTGGCATCGAATGCCAGCCCCGCCACATCCGCCGGGGCGGCGCCGGCCTCGGCGCGCGCCGCCGCCAGCGCGGCGCAGACCGCCGCCCAGATCTGCCGGCTGTCCTGCTCGGCCTGAAGCCCGTCGTGCCGGGTGTCGATCGCCTGCTCGCCCCGGCCGAGCATCCGCCCGGCCGCATCGAAGATCCCGGCGCGCGCGCTGCCCGTGCCGACGTCGACGGCGGCGACCAGTTCAGCCATCAAAGGCCCCGGACCTCACGCGGCGAGCGTCATGAGGCTGCGCATGTCGTGGATGACGGCGTCCGGCCCCGCTGCGGCGATGGCGTCGCGATGCGCGTCAGTGGACGCATGACTCCCCCCCGTGAAGGCCACGACCCGCATGCCGGCGGCCTTCGCCGCCGCAATGCCCGCCGGGCTGTCCTCCACCACCAGGCAGGCGGCGGGAGCATAGCCCATGCACCGGGCCGCGTACAGGAAGAGGTCGGGCGCGGGCTTGCCGCGGGGGACCTCGGTCGCGCTGAACATCCGCCCCTCGAACCGCGGCCAGAGGCCGGCGACCTTCAGCGACAGCTCGATCCGCTCCGGCTGCGACGAGGACGCCACGCAGAACGGCATCGGCAGCGCCGCCAGCACCTCGGCGACGCCGGGGATCGGGCGCAGTTCGGCCTCGAAGGCCGCATAGAGCCGCCGGCGCATCCCCGCCAGCGCCGCATCGCTCAGCGTCAGCCCGAAATCTTCGGCCAGGACCGCGCGCATGCTGGCGAGGCTGCGGCCGAGGAAGAGCTCGCTCGCCGCCTCGGGCGTCATCACCAGCCCAGCCTCGCCCAGCGTCTCGAGCAGCAGCCGCATCGCGATCGGCTCGCTGTCCACCAGCACGCCGTCGCAGTCGAAGATGACCAGATCGCTCACGCCGACCCGATGTAGCGCCGCAGCACCGCCTCTGTCCCCTCGGCCCAGAGGGCGCGCAGATGGGCCGAGAACGCCTCGCGGAAGCGCTCCGCCTCGCCCACCGATCCGTAGATGTCGCTCATCGCCAGCCAGGCGGCCGGGTCCGAGCGGGCGGCGCGGGCCTGGGCCTGCAGCCGGTCCCAGCTCGGATCGTTCGGCGCGATCGCCGCGCCCCCCTCGGTGGTGCCCTCGCAATAGCTGCACCAGAGCGCGCTCGCCAGCGCCAGCCCCTCGACCGGCAGGTCGCGCTCCAGCCGGTCGGCGATGGTGGGGATGATGAACTTCGGCTGCCGGTTCGACCCGTCGAGGCACAGCCTGCGGATCGTGTCGCCGATCTTGGGGTTCAGGCAGCGCCGCTCGACCAGGCGGAAATACTCGCCGAGATCGACGCCGGGGACCTCCGGCAGCACCGGGATGATCTCCTCGCGCTCGACCTTCTGCAGGAAGCCGCGCACCAGCGGATGGGCCATCGCGTCATGGACGAAATGGATGTCCATCAGCCCGGCCGGGTAGGCGATCAGCGCATGGCCGCCGTTCAGGATGCGGATCTTCATCGTCTCGAACGGGGTCACGTCCTCGACGAAGGTGACGCCGGCTTCCTCCAGCGCGGGCCGGCCGGCGGGGAAGTCGTCTTCCAGCACCCACTGGATGAAGTCCTCGCAGAAGACCGGCCACGCATCGTCGATGCCGAACTGCTCGCGGCAGATCTTGCGCTCGCGATCGCCCGTGGCGGGCGCGATCCGGTCGACCATGCCGTTCGGAAAGGCCACCGTCTCGCGCACCCACGCGCCCAGGGCCGGGTCCTGCGCCTCGGCGATCCCGGCCACCGCGTTGCGGGTGACGCGGCCGTTGTGCGGCACGTTGTCGCAGGACAGCACGGTGAAGGGCGCGTCCTCGGCAGCACGGCGGATGCGCAGCGCCGCGAGGATCATGCCGAAGACGGTGCGCGGATCGTCCGGGCTCGCGATATCGGCCCGGATCGCCGGATGCTCGGCGTCGAAGGCGCCGGTGGCGGGGTCGACGAAATAGCCGCCCGCGGTCACGGTCAGCGAGACGATGCGGATTGCGGGATCGCACATGCGCGCGACCATGCCGACGGTGTTCTCGGGCGGCAGGAAACCGGTCATCACCCCTGTCACCCGCGCCGAGGAGGCCTCCGCCGACTGCTCGACCACGGTGGTCAGCCAGTCCTGCGCGCCGAGCAGGTCGCGCATCTGCGCGTCATGCGGGGTGACGCCGGCGCCGATCACGGCCCAGTTGCAGTCGCGCCCGGCGCTGAACAGCCGGTCGAGATAGACCTGCATATGCGCGCGGTGAAAGTTGCCGACCCCGAAATGGACGATCCCCGGCCGCAGCCCGGTGCGGGCATAGGACGGGCGGGCCACCGACTTGGGCAAATCGCCAAGGGTCCGGAGCGAGAGCGATACGGTCATGGTCTGGTCCTCAGACGGTACGCAGCATGCCCCCGTCAACATGAAAGGTGGCACCGACTGCGTAGGACGCGCGGTCGGAACAAAGGAAGACGAAGAAATCGGCCAGCTCCTCCACCGTGCCGAAGCGGCGGATCGGCGCATGCTCGTCGGCGACCGATTGCAGATACCCCTGCCAGTCGCCACCGGTGTCCGCCGACAGGGCGCGCGCCGTCTTCTCCCAGTCGGGCGTCTGGATCAGCCCCGGATTGACGGTGTTGACCCGTATGCCCATCGGGATGAACTCGGTCGCCATGTTCTTGGACAGCATCATCAGCGCCGCCTTGGTCACGTTGTAGATCGGCTCGTACCAGAGCGGCTGCACCGCGCAGATCGAGGCATTGTTCAGGATCGCGCCACCCCCGCGGTCTGCCATGATCGGGGCGAGCCCGCGGGCGAGCCGGACGGCGGCCATGACATGCAGGTCCCAATAGGCCTGCCACTTGTCGTCCGGCGCTTCCAGGATCGTCTCGTTCGACCCGGTTCCGGCATTGTTCACCAGGATGTCGGCCCCGCCGAACGCCTCGCGCGCCATCGCGACGAGGCTGGCGCAGCCCTCGGCCGTCGAAACGTCGCAGGCGTGTCCCACGGCGTCGATGCCGAACTCGGCGGTGATCTCCGCCGCGGCGCCGACCACCCGGTCGCGGTCGCGTGCCGCGATCAGGACATGCGCGCCCTCGCGGGCGAAGGCGCGGGCGACGCCGAGCCCGATCCCGACGCTGCCGCCGGTGATCACCGCCACCTTTTCCGCAAGCCCGAGATCCATCTCAGCTCATCCGCCTCAACTCATCCGCCTCAATTCATCCACTGGCCGCCGTCGACGTTGTAGGTCTGCGCGACGATGTAATCCGCATCCTTCGAGGCGAGGAAGACCGCCATGCCGACCAGATCCTCCGCCCGCCCCATCCGCCCGTAGGGCACGCT
>CAYLHK010000039.1:0-23238 GCA_964383295.1 uncultured Rhodovulum sp. | reverse complement strand
TGGTGATCGAGAAGGCCAAGCGCCTGGTCGATCACCATCTCGGCGACGGCGACATGGCGGGTGGCCGGCTCGTCGAAGGTCGAGGCGACGACCTCACCCTTCACCGAGCGCTGCATGTCGGTGACCTCCTCGGGCCGCTCGTCGACGAGCAGCACGATCAGGTAGCATTCGGGGTGGTTCGCCGCGATCGAGGTGGCGATGTTCTGCAGGATCACCGTCTTGCCGGTGCGCGGCGGCGCGACGATCAGGCCGCGCTGGCCCTTGCCGATCGGGGCGACGAGGTCGATGACGCGCGCGGTGCGGTCCTTGAGCGTCGGATCCTCGATCTCGAGCTTGAGGCGCTCGTCGGGGTAGAGGGGCGTGAGGTTGTCGAAATGGATCTTGTGGCGGGACTGCTCGGGATCCTCGAAGTTGATGGTCGAGACCTTGACCAGGCCGAAGTAGCGCTCGCCCTCCTTGGGCGCGCGGATCACGCCTTCGACCGTGTCGCCGGTGCGCAGGTTGAAGCGGCGGATCTGATTCGGGCTGACGTAGATGTCATCGGGACCGGCGAGATAGTTCGCCTCGGGCGAGCGCAGGAAGCCGAAGCCGTCCTGCAGGACCTCGAGCACCCCGTCGCCGGAGATCTCGACGCCCTCTTCCGCCATGTCCTTGAGAATGGCGAACATCATGTCGCCCTTGCGCATGCTCGAGGCGTTCTCGATCTCGAGTTCCTCGGCGAGCTGAAGCAGGTCCGCGGGACTCTTGGCCTTCAGCTCGGCAAGGGAAAGCTGTTCGATATCGGTAGACAAATCCATCTGGATGCTCACCAAGGCCTCGCAGGATGCAGATTGGGTGTTGGGATACGACCGGTCAGTGATGTCGCCGGCATGGCGCGACTAACTGTCACACACGCGCTGTCTTGTCAAACGCAGCAATCATGCGTGCCGACGCAGTGAATATCGTGCCGCCCGCCGCGACCGTCAAGTCGGCGCCCCGCCTAATTCCCCGACGGTCGTCAAACTGTCACCCTCTCGATACAGCAATGTCACCGCCTGTTCCTAGGTCGGCCCGGTATCCACCCGGCCACAGGAGCCCCCATGTCCGTTCGCCTGCTTGCGACCGCCGCGATCGCCGCCGTGATGGCGATGCCCGCTGGCGCCTTCACGCTCGACGCGCGCTACACCGATGCCGACGGCGACCTGGTCGCCGACACGCCGACCGATCCCGCCGCGCTCGTCGATCCCGACACGCTCATCTTCGCCTATACGCCCGTCGAGGATCCGGCGGTCTATGTCGACGTCTGGGCGGGCTTTCTCGAGCATCTCTCGGACGTGACCGGCAAGGAGGTGCAGTTCTTCCCCGTGCAGTCGAACGCCGCCCAGTACGAGGCGATGCGCGCGGGGCGGCTGCATATCGCCGGCGTGAACACCGGCGGCAATCCGATCGCGGTCGCTTGCGCGGGCTTCGTCCCCTTCGCCATGATGGCGCGCGAGGACGACAGTTTCGGCTACGAGATGGAGATCATCACCTGGCCCGGTTCCGGCATCGAAGCGGTCGAGGACCTGAAGGGCCGCACGCTTGCCTTTACCTCGGAGACCTCGAATTCGGGCTTCAAGGCGCCGCAGGCGCTCCTGACCTCGCAGTTCGGCCTCACCGCCGAGACCGACTACACGCCCGCCTTCTCGGGCGCGCATGACAATTCGATCCTCGGCGTGTCGAACCGCGACTATGACGCGGCCGCCGTGGCGAACTCGGTCCTGAAGCGGATGATCGCCCGCGAGGCGGTCGGCGCGGACACGCTGGTCACGATCTACAAGTCGGACACCTTCCCGACCACGGGCTACGGCCATGCCCACAACCTGACGCCCGAGCTGCAGGGGAAGATCCGCGAGGCCTTCTTCAGCTTCGACTGGGAGGGCTCGGCGCTTCAGGCGGAGTTCGAGGCGCAGGGCGAGACCAGGTTCGTGCCGATCACCTTCGCCGCCGACTGGTCGGTGATCCGCGAGATCGATGCCGCCATGGGCGTCGAATACACCTGCAACTGACCGGACGAGACCCGGCCGAAGGGCGGGGCAGGTGCTGCCCCGCCCGCTGCCGTTGCGAGGACGCATGCTCACGATCGATGGCCTGACAAAGGTCTACGCCACCGGCGACCGCGCGCTGAGCGACGTCGCCTTCACCGTGCCGAGGGGCGAGGTCGTCGGCCTCATCGGGCCATCGGGGGCGGGAAAGTCCACGCTGATCCGCTGCGTGAACCGCCTCGTCGAGCCGACCAGCGGTTCGGTGCGACTGGGGAGGGCCGAGATCACCCGGCTGGGCACGGGCGGCCTGCGCCGGGTGCGGCGACGGATCGGGATGATCTTTCAGGAATATGCGCTGGTCGAGCGGCTGACGGTGATGGAGAACGTGCTGTCGGGGCGGCTCGGCTATGTGCCGTTCTGGCGCAGCTTCACCCGCCGCTATCCGCCCACCGATATCGCCAATGCCTTCCGCCTGCTCGATCGGGTGGGGCTGTCGGACCACGCAGACAAGCGCGCCGACGCGCTTTCGGGCGGTCAGCGCCAGCGGGTCGGCATCGCGCGGGCGCTGGCGCAGGAGCCGGAACTGCTGCTCATCGACGAGCCGACCGCCAGCCTCGATCCGCGCACCAGCCGGCAGATCATGCGGCTGATCACCGAGATCTGCCGCGAGAGCGGGCTGCCGGCGATCATCAACATCCATGACGTGGTGCTGGCGCAGGGGTTTGCCGACCGGATCATCGGGCTGCGCGCGGGTCGCGTGGTCTTCGACGGAGCACCCTCGGCGCTGAGCGAAGCCGCGCTGACCGCGATCTACGGCGAAGAGGACTGGAACGCGATGCGCCGCGGCGCCGCCGAGGCCGCCGAAGACGAAGAGGCCGCCCGCGAGGAAGGCCGCCGCCTCGTGGGGGCCCTGTGAGCAGGGTCTTTCCGACCACATGGCGGCGCCCGCCGCAGATGATCCGCTCGCCGCTCTGGCGCTGGGTGATCCTGATCGGCGCGGCCGCCTATCTGGTGCTGGCGCTGGGGACGATCGACGTGAACTGGACCCGCGTGGCCGAGGGCTGGGTGCGCGGGCAGCGGTTCATCGCGGGGTTCCTCGCGCCCGACTTCACCACGCGCTGGCGCGACATCTCGGCGGGGCTGGTCGAAAGCCTGACCATGACCTTCACGGCGACCGTGGCGGGCGTGCTCATCTCGGTGCCGATTGGCGCGGGTGCGGCGCGCAACCTCGCGCCGCGCTGGGTGAGTGCCATCTGCCGCGGGATCATCGCCATCTCGCGCGCCCTGCAGGAGATCATCGTGGCGATCTTCTTCGTCGCGCTCTTCGGCTTCGGCGCGTTTGCGGGGTTCCTGACCCTGGCCTTCGCCACGATCGGCTTCATCGGCAAACTCCTCGCCGACGACATCGAGGAAATCGACGCCCGCCAGGTCGAGGCGGTGCGGGCCACGGGCGCGGGCTGGGGGCAGGTGGTGAACTATGCCGTGCAGCCGCAGGTCATGCCGCGGCTGATCGGCCTGTCGCTCTACCGGCTCGACATCAATTTTCGCGAGAGCGCGGTGATCGGGATCGTCGGCGCGGGCGGCATCGGCGGCTCGCTGGAAACCGCGCTGTCGCGCTATGAATATGACAGCGCCGGGGCGATCCTGCTGATCATCATCGCGATCGTGCTGGCGTCGGAATACGTCTCGGGGCTGATCCGGGGGCGGGTGAAATGAGCGGCGTCTGGCGACATCGCACCCCGCGGGCGCAGCTTGTGCTCTGGGGGTTCTGGTTCGCGACGGTCGCGCTCTTCGTCTGGTGCTGGCAGCTGATGACGGCGCGGACGATGTGGGTCTTCGTGTGGGACGCGCCGGTGGCGGCCGCGGATATCGCGTCACGGGCCTGGCCGCCACGCTGGAGCTACATGGACCGGCTCTGGGGGCCGCTCGTCGATACGCTCAACATCGCGACACTGGGGACACTGCTCGGCGTGGTGATTGCGGTGCCGCTCGCATTTCTCGCCGCGTCGAACACCACGCCGTCGCGGTTCGTGCTGCGGCCCGCGGCGCTGTTCCTGATCGTCGCTTCACGGTCGATCAATGCCCTGATCTGGGCACTGCTGCTGGTGTCGATCCTCGGGCCCGGCATTCTGGCGGGGATCATCGCGATCGGCTTTCGCTCGGTCGGCTTCGTGGCCAAGCTCCTTTACGAGGCGATCGAGGAGACCGATGCCCGGCAGGTCGAGGCGGTGACGGCAACGGGCGCGAGCCGGGCGCAGGTGCTGAACTACGCGATCGTCCCGCAGATGCTACCGACCTTCTGGTCGGTCAGCGCCTTCCGCTGGGACATCAACATCCGCGAAAGCGCGATCCTCGGCCTGGTCGGCGCCGGCGGCCTGGGAATGCAGCTGCAGTCGAGCCTCAACATGCTGGCCTGGCCGCAGGTTCTGCTGATCTGCCTGGTCATCCTCGGGACGGTGGTGGTCAGCGAATGGGTGTCCTCGAAGGTGCGGGCGGCGATCATCTGAACGCGGGGCCAGGGCGCCGCGCAAAGGTTGATCCCAGGTTAACGCAAAAAGGAATATCCTTTTATGTCAAACTGTTAGCTGGATGCTCAACGTTGAGCACCCGCCTCAGCGGCTGATGCCCCCTGCCAGGGTCGGCACGTCGAGCGACGCGAAGCCGTAGTGGCGCAGCCAGCGCAGGTCGCTCTCGAAGAAGGCGCGCAGGTCGGGGATGCCGTATTTCAGCATCGCGAGCCGGTCGATGCCCATGCCGAAGGCGAAGCCCTGCCACTGGGTCGGATCGACGCCGGCGGCGGAGAGCACCTTGGGATGCACCATGCCCGAGCCGAGGATCTCCAGCCAGTCGTCGCCCTCGCCGATCTTGAGCTGGCCGCCGGCCCAGGAGCAGCGGATGTCGACCTCGGCCGAGGGTTCGGTGAACGGGAAGTGGCTGGCGCGGAACTTCAGCTCGACGCCCTCCACCTCGAAGAAGGCGCGGCAGAACTCCTCAAGCAGCCATTTCAGGTTGGCCATGGAGATGTCGCGGTCGATGGCGAGGCCCTCGACCTGGTGGAACATCGGCGTGTGGGTCTGGTCGTAGTCGGCGCGGAACACGCGGCCCGGCGCGATGACGCGGATGGGCACGCCCTGGGATTGCAGCGCGCGGATCTGTACCGGCGAGGTATGGGTGCGCAGGACATGGGGCGGGCGATTGTCGCCCTCGGAGCGCGCCATGTAGAAGGTGTCGTGCTCCTGCCGCGCGGGATGCTCGGGCGGGATGTTGAGCGCGTCGAAATTGTACCAGTCGCTCTCGATCTGGGGCCCTTCGGCCACGGCGAAGCCGAGATCGGCGAAGATCGCGGTGATCTCGTCCATCACCTGGGAGACGGGGTGGATCGTGCCCTGGGCCGCGGGACGCGGGGCGAGGGTCACGTCGAGCCATTCCCCGGCCAGGCGGGCCTCGAGCGCCGCGTCGCCCAGCGCCGCCTTGCGGGCGGCAAGCGCCGAGGCGATCTCGTCGCGGAGCGCGTTGAGCGCGGGGCCTGCGGTCTTGCGCTCGTCCGGCGACATGCTGCCGAGGGTCTTCAACGCCGCCGCGATCTCGCCCTTCTTGCCGAGGGCGGCCAGGCGCACGTCCTCGAGCGCCGCCTCGTCGGCCGCGGCCGCGATCGCCTCGATGTACTTGGCGCGAAGGCCGGTTGCGTCGTCCATCGGTCCATCTCCTGCCGGAGGCTTGGCACTAGCCGGGCGGCCCGGCGATGGCAAGGATCTCAGCCGAGGTTCAGGAGCGCCGCTGCTATGCTGAAATAGGCGAGCACGCCAAGCACGTCGGTGATCGAGGTGACGAGCGGGCCGGAGGCGGCCGCCGGGTCGCGGTCGTAGCGGGCGAAGAGGAAGGGCAGCGACACGCCGATCAGCGCGCCGATCAGCACGATCACGATCATGGCCAGCGAAACCACCAGGGCGATCCCGGGACCGCCGCGCCAGATGCCGATCCACGAGACGGCGACGGCCATGGTGATCCCCAGCGCGAGGGCGATCAGAACCTCGCGGGCGAACATCTTCGCCCAGTCGCCGGTGCGCACGTCGCCGGTTGCCAGCGCGCGGACCATCAGCGTCGCGGACTGCGCGCCGGCATTGCCGCCGGAGGCGATCAGCAGCGGCAGGAAGAAGAGCAGCGCAAGATTGGCCGCGATCGTGTCCTCGAAGGCCGCGATGCCCGCACCGGAGAAGATGTTGCCGAAGACCAGCAGCACCAGCCAGACGATGCGCGCCTTCCACAGCGAGAAGATGCCGGCATCGCGGATGTCGCCTTCGAACTCGCCGACGGTCGAGGCCTTGAGGATGTCCTCGGTCGCCTCCTCCTCGGCGATGTCCATGGCGTCGTCCTGGGTGACGATGCCGACGAGCCGGCCCTCGGTGTCCACCACCGGGATGGCGAGAAGGTCGTAGCGGGCGACCAGTTCGGCGGCCTGCTCTTGTTCGGCGTCGACCTCGACCGTCACCGGGTCGGCCTCCAGGATCTCGGCCACGGTCTGGCGCGAGCGGGCGAGGAGGATGTCCCTGAGCGAGACGACGCCCAGCAGGCGGTGCGCGTCGTCCACCACGTATGCGTAGTAGACCGTCTCGACGTCGCTCGCCTGGCGGCGCAGCGCGTCGAGGGCCTGGGGCGCGGTAAGCCCGGGCAGCAGCGTCGCGTAGTCCGAGGTCATGATCGCGCCGACCGTGCCCTCGGGATGCGCGGCGAGCCGGCGCAGGTCGTCGCGCTCGGCCTTGGCGAGGGCGGGAAGCACCGCCTCGCGCGCGCCGGGGTCGAGCGCCTTGTAGAGATCGGCGCGCTCGTCATGGCTCATGGCGGCCATCAGGCGGGCCAGTTCCTCGCGGCTCATCTTGCCGGCGAGCGCCACCTGGCTGGAGGCACGCAGGTGCCCGAGGATCTCGGCGCGATCCTCGACGGGAAGCTGGCGGATGGCCAGCAGCGCGTCCTCGTCGTCCATGTGTTCGAGCAGGCTCGCGATGTCGGCGAGCTCCTGGATGACGAAGAAACCCTTGACCGAGGCGACGTCGCCCCGGCGCAGGTAGAGTGCGAGTTCCTCGGCGACGATGTCGAGTTCGCGCGCGTCCTCGACCGTGGTGTGATCGAGCCGCAGCTGGTCGAGGGAGATCTCGCGCTCTGGCTCGTGCTCGGCCATGATTTCACCTCCGTCTGCCAGGGTGTCTGCGCCCCGCAGCAGTAGGGCCCGGATCCGGCGGCTGTCAACGCGCCGCGGCGGGTGTCACGCAAATGTCGCCCGGGACGGGCTCAGGTCATGAGGACCGGATAGAGCGAGGCGACGAGCAGGAGCGCCATGGTGACGTTGAAGACTCTAAGCCGCACGCCGGTGACCAGCCATCGCCGCATCCCCTGACCGAGCAGCGTCCAGCAGCTGATCGCCGGCATGCCCACGAGGAAGAAGACGACCGCGATGGACAGCACGGTCGCCAGGCTGTGCGAGGGCGCGTAGACCGCGTTCGCGGTCAGCGCCATGCTCCAGGCCTTGGGGTTCACCCACTGGAAGGCGGCCGCCTGCAGGAAGGTGAAGGGCGCGCCCCGGCTCTCGCCCTCCCGGGGTGCCGCCGCGGTGGCGATGCGCCAGGAGAGATAGAGCAGATAGCCGACCGACACGACCTTGAGCACCAGATGGCTCGGCGGCCAGGCGTCGAAGAGCCGGATCAGGCCGACACCGGTCAGCACCATCATGCTGGCGAGGCCGAAGCCGATGCCCAGCATGTGCGGCACGGTGCGGCGGAAGCCGAAATTCGCCCCGGAGGCCATGAGCATGACGTTGTTGGGCCCCGGGGTGATCGTGGTCACCAGCGCGAAGATGGTCAGTGCGACGAGGGTGTCGAGGGACATGGCTGCACACGGCGCGGGGGCTCAGACGCGAAGGCGCCCCGCCGGAGGACCGACGGGGCGCCGCAACTTGGCAGGCGGGCGGTCTCAGGCGAGCGCGGCGCGGGCCTGACCGACGATCACGCCGAAGGCGTCCGGCTCGTGGACGGCGAGATCGGCGAGGACCTTGCGGTCCACTTCGATCCCGGCGAGGTCGAGGCCGTTGATGAAGCGCGAATAGGTCAGCGTCGCGTCATAATCGCGCACGGCGGCGTTGATGCGCTGGATCCAGAGCGCGCGGAAGGTCCGCTTGCGCACCTTGCGGTCGCGCGTCGCGTACTGCATCGCCTTGTCGACCGCCTGCTTGGCGGTGCGGAAATTGGTCGAACGGGCGCCGTAGTAGCCCTTCGCCGCCTTGATGACCTTGCGGTGACGGGCGTGGCTGTTCGGGCCGGCAGTGACTCTCGACATGTCTCAGCCCTCCTCAGCGATCGTACGGCATGTAGGTCTTGACGATCTTCTCGTCCGGAGCCGAGAGGATCGTGGTCCCGCGCGCGTTGCGGATGAACTTCGTGGACCGCTTGATCATCCCGTGCCGCTTGCCGGCCTGTGCGGCGACGACGCGGCCAGTGGCCGTCACCTTGAAGCGCTTCTTGGCGCTCGCCTTGGTCTTCATCTTGGGCATTTCGCTCTCCTGGTCAGGATGGTTCGGACACGCCACGGCAGCCCTTTTCGCCGGGCGTGTCGAGAAGGCGGGCTTATAGGCGCGGGGCCGGGATGCGTCAAGCCGGGTGTGCCCGGGCGCGGGTGGGCACGCGTGCCCAATTTTCAAGCCACTGGAATCATACGGAGATTCCGGACGGGTAAGCATTAGGAAAGGTTTGGGGCACGCTCGTGCGCGTCTCCTGGCCGGCCGGAATCGGGGGTGAGAAAGAACATCGGGCGGCCCGCGCCCACATGAAAACCACGGGGGCGCAGCGGGACGTGACCCTTGCCGATCCTCGACGCGTGTCGGCCAGGTCAGTCCTCGCCGGCGCCCTCGTAGATGGCGCGCTCGTTGCAGAGCGCGACGCGCAGGATGTTGGTGGAGCCGGCGACGCCGAAGGGGATGCCGGCGGTGACGACGATGCGGTCGTCCTCGGTGGCGAAGCCGTGCTCGCGGGCGGCGCGGGCGGCGCTGATGACCGCCATCTTGAAGCGGTCGACCTCGTCGACCACGACGCAGTGCAGCCCCCAGGTCAGCGCCAGCCGCCGGGCGGTCGAGACCAGCGGCGTCAGCGCGAGGATCGGCACCTTGGGCCGTTCGCGGGCGGCGAGAAGCGCGGTGGTGCCCGAGTTCGAGAAGCAGCAGATCGCCTTGACGTTGGTGGTCTCGGCCACCTCGCGGGCGGCGACGGTGATCGCATCCGCCACGCTGCGCCGCGTCGCGGTGCGCGAGGCCTCGATCACCTGGCGATAGATGTCGTCGCCCTCGACCGATTCGGCGACGTTGTTCATGGTGGTGACCGCCTCGACCGGATAGTCGCCGGCGGCCGATTCAGCGGAAAGCATGATCGCATCGGCGCCTTCATAGATGGCGGTGGCGACGTCGGAGACCTCGGCGCGGGTGGGCACCGGGGCGGTGATCATGCTCTCGAGCATCTGGGTCGCCACGATCACCGGCTTGCCGGCAGCGCGGCACTGGCGGACCAGCCGCTTCTGGATCGGGGGCAGCGCCTGGACGGGAAGCTCGACGCCGAGATCGCCGCGGGCGACCATGATGCCGTCGGAGGCCCCGAGGATGGAGGAGAAGGCGCGCACGGCGGCGGGCTTTTCGATCTTGGACAGGATCGCCGCCCGGCCACGGGCGAGCGCCCGCGCCTCGTGCACGTCCTCGGCACGCTGCACGAAGCTGAGCGCCAGCCAGTCGACGCCGAGATCGCAGACGAATTCGAGGTCGCGGCGGTCCTTCTCGGACAGGGCCGCGAGCGGCAGCACCACGTCGGGGACGTTCACGCCCTTGCGGTTGGAGATCTCGCCACCCACCAGCACCTCGGTCTCGGCGTGGTCGGGGCCGCTCTCGATCACCTTCAGACGGATCTTGCCGTCGTTGACGAGCAGCATCGAGCCGGGCTCGAGAGCCGCGAAGATCTCGGGATGCGGCAGTCCGACGCGGCGGCCGTCGCCCTCGGCGGGATCGAGGTCGAAGCGGAAGCGCGCGCCCTCGACCAGAGCCACGGGGCCGTTGGCAAAGGTGCCGCAGCGAAGCTTCGGCCCCTGCAGGTCGGCGAGAATGCCGATCGGTCGGCCGATCTCGGCCTCGACGGCGCGGATCGCGGCGTGCCGGCGCAGGATGTCGTCATGCACGCCGTGACTCATGTTCAGACGGAACACGTCCGCGCCCGCGAGGTGGAGCTTGCGGATCATCTCGACGGTGTCCGAGGCGGGACCGAGCGTCGCGACGATCTTGACGTCGCGCTGGCGGCGGAGTGGGGTCATCGGGTGTTCCATGCAGACGTACGGCCCCCGGCTTATAGCCCAACTGCCCGCGGATGGAATGAAAAAGCCCGCCGGCGGTCTGGTTCCCTCCGGCTGGCCGGCATATTGTGCAGCGCGTCACCAGAGCGGGAAGACGGATGCGCGAAGCGCGGGCCTTTGAGACGGTGAACGAGGGCGGCGGCCAGCGGGGCGGCGCGCCGATCCTGCTGCTTTGCGACCATGCGAGCAATGCGGTGCCGATGTCGGTCGGGGGCGGCAGCCTCGGCCTGTCGCCCGAGGAGATGGGCCGGCACATCGCCTATGACATCGGCGTGCGCGGGGTGACGCTCGCACTCGCCGAGATGCTGGACGCGCCGGCGATCCTGTCGTGCTTCTCGCGACTGGTCATCGACCCCAATCGCGGCGAGGACGACCCCACGCTGGTGATGCGGCTCTACGACCGGACGATCGTGCCCGGCAACCGGCACATCACTCCCGAGGAGGTGCGCCGCCGGCTGGTTGCTTACCACCGGCCCTATCACGCCGCGATCGACGCCCAGATCGACGGCATGCTCGCCCAGGGGCAGCCTCCGGCGCTGGTCGCGATCCATTCCTACACGCCGCAGCTGAAGGGGCGCCCGCCGCGGCCCTGGCATGTGGGCGTGCTCTGGCACAACGACGGGCGGCTGGCGCAGCCGCTGCTCGCGCGGCTGCGCGCCGAGCCTGACCTCTGCGTCGGGAACAATCAGCCCTATTCGGGGCAGCTCGAGGGCGATACCCTGAGCCGGCACGGCACCGGGCGCGGGCTGGCGCATGTGCTGATCGAGCTGCGCCACGACCTGATCGACACGCACGAGCGCCAGCGGGCCTGGGCCGCGCGGCTTGCGCCGATGCTGGCGGAGATCGCAGCGATCGCAGCGGACACGGAGGAGTTGACGCCGCATGGATGACGACCGGACCCGCATCGAACTGGAGGCCGCCGCCTTCCGGGCGCTTCGCGACCACCTGCGCACGCGCGCGGACGTGCAGAACATCGACCTGATGAACCTCGCCGGCTTCTGTCGCAACTGCCTCGCGCGCTGGTACCAGGAGGCGGCGGTCGATCGGGGCATCGCGATGGAGAAGGAGCGGGCGCGCGAGATCTTCTACGGCATGCCCTATGCCGACTGGGTGGCCGAGAACCAGACCGTGGCCAGCGACGCGGCCAAGGCGCAGTTCGCGCGCGATCACGACACCGGGACCGGCTGACGGGTTGGCCCCGCCGCGGGGGGGCGCTAGCCTCGCGGGGTTTCGCGCTTGCGCACTCCTGACCGACGGATCCTGACAATGGCAGTCGAGCATATCCCAGCGCGGCCGATGCCGCGCTTCCCGGAATTCGTCGCCTTGATTGCGGGGATGATGGCGCTGACCGCGCTGTCGGTGGACATCATGCTGCCGGCGCTCGACCAGATCCGCGACGATCTCGGCGTCACGGTCGACAACCGCCAGCAGCTGGTGGTGGCGACCTACATGCTGGGCTTCGCCGTGGGCCAGGTGATCTACGGGCCGCTGTCGGACCGGTTCGGGAGGCGTCCGGTGCTGTTTGCGGGGCTGGGGCTCTACATCGTCGCCGCCATCGCCTGCGTCTTTTCCTCCACGCTCGACAACCTGCTTGCCTGGCGGCTGGTGCAGGGCTTCGGCAATGCCGCGCCGCGGATCATCGCCGTGGCGGTGGTGCGCGACACTTATGGCGGACGGAAGATGGCCGAGGTCATGTCCTTCGTGATGATGACCTTCATCATCGTGCCGGTGATCGCGCCTTCGATCGGCGGGCTGATCCTGCTGGTCGGGGACTGGCACGAGATATTTGTGTTGCTCGGCATTTTCGCGGCGCTGATGTTCGGCTGGGCGGCGCTGCGCCTGCCGGAGACCCGCGCGCCCGAAGACCGCGCCCCGCTCTCGCTCGCCTGGCTGGGCGGGGCGCTGCGCACCGCCATCACCACGCGGGTGACGATCGGCTACACGCTGGCCACCGGCCTGCTCTTCGCCGCACTGCTCGCCTATGTGAGCTCCGCCCACCAGGTCTTCACGGTCGTCTACGGGCTGGGCGCCACGTTTCCGCTGGTCTTCGGAGTGACGGCTGTCGGCATGGCGCTGGCGAGCCTGCTGAACGGGCGGTTCGTCGGGCGGCTGGGGATGCGGCGGATGTCGCACGCGGCGCTCTTGGGTTTTCTGGCCGTGGGGCTGGCGCTGGCGCTGGCCGCGCGGCTGGCCGAGCCGCCGCCGCTGCCGCTTTTCATGACGTTGCTGGCGGTGGCGCTCTTCTGCTTCGGGCTCATCATGCCGAACTTCAACGCGATGGCGATGGAGCCGATGGGGCGCATCGCCGGCACCGCCTCTTCCTTCGTGGGCGCGATCACCACCGGCATGGCCGCGCTGCTCGGCGGCTGGGTCGGGCAGCGCTACGACGGCTCGGTGGTGCCGCTGACCGACGCTTTCGCCGGATTCGCCTTGCTCGGACTCGTCATCGTGCTGGTGACCGAGCGCGGCCGGCTGTTCCGGGTCGGCGACTGACGGGCGCCGGGATCCGCTCAACCTTTCCGTGCGGGTAGACCCGTAGGCGAATTCAAGCTAGCGTTTCATACGGTCGCGCGGAGCGCTTCCGGCAGGGGCCCGTGCCTGGCAGCTGTCCTGCAGCGGCCCGCGGCACGGTTGCGCCGCCACGCCCGACCAGCGACTTCTGGAGGTTTGGGAGGACCCATGAAGAGATCAATAGCAGCAATGAGCGCGATCCTTGTCGCCGGCACCGCCGCGGCGAGCGCGCAGACGTTCCAGCCGGGCGAGCCGCTCGGCACGATCAACGAGGCCGGCGAGGCAACGCCGATCAGTGACAACGTACGCGTCTTCGGCAGCTTCCGCTTTGCCGAGAGCTGCACATTTGATCCCGATCGCAACCTCATCGTCGCGATGAACCTCGGCGTGCCGCAGACCACGGCCGAGAACGACGGCTATGTCTCGCTGATCAACCCCGACGGCACGGTGCACACGACGAAGTGGATCGGCGCGACCCGTGACGGGCTGGTGCTGAACGATCCGCGTGGCAGCGCGGTGGCGGGCGGCATGCTCTATACCGCTGACAACAGCCATGTGCGCTGGTTCGATCTCGCCACGGGCGCACCGCAGGGCGAGGTGGAGGTCCCCGGCTCCGAGCTGCTGAACGGCATCGCGGTCACGGACGACGGCACGATCTACGTGTCGAACACACGCGAGGCCTCCACGCTCTACAAGATCACGGCCGCGGGCGAGGTCTCGGCGCTTATCGAGGGCGCACCGCTGGTGCAGCCGAACGGGGTGGCGATCGACAACGACGGCAATGTCGTGGTGGTGAACATCGGCAACAACGAGGTGATGACCTTCAGCCCCGAGGGCGAGCTCTTGACAACCGAGCACGCGGCAGAGGGCGGCAACGACGGCTTGGTCGTTCTGGCCGATGGGACGAAATACGTGAGCAGCGTGCGCTTTGGCAGCGTGTCGAAGATCACCCCTGGCGCCGCGGAGCCCGAGGTGATCGCGGTCGGCATCCCGAGCGCCGCCTCGATGTGCTACGATTCGACGCAGAACCAGCTCGTGATCCCGATGAACAACCACAACGCGCTCGCCTTCATCCAGCTCGACTGAGCGGGGTCAGGTCGCGCGCCGGCGGCTCTCCGCGAGGTAGATCTCGCGCAGCCGGCGCGCGACGGGGCCGGGGGCGCCGTCGCCGAGCGGCGTGCCGTCGATCTCGACTACGGGCGTGACGAAGGAGGAGGCCGAGGTGATGAAGGCCTCGGCCGCGCCCTGCGCCTCGGTCACGGTGAAGGGGCGCTCTTCGATGCGCATCTGCGCCTCGCGGGCATAGGTCATGACCGCTGCACGGGTGATGCCGTGCAGGATGGAGTGCGAGAGCTCGCGGGTGACGAGCGTGCCGTCGCGGGTGACAATCCAGGCGTTGTTCGAGGTTCCCTCGGTGACGAGCCCGTCCTCGACCAGCCAGGCGTCGTCGCACCCCGCCTTGCGCGCCGCCATCTTCGCGACCGAAGGGGCGAGCAGCTGCACTGTCTTGATGTCGCGCCGGCCCCAGCGGATGTCGGGAACGGTGATGACGCGGATCCCGTCGCGGGCGGCCGCCGTGTCGGCGATGGGGCGCGACTGGGTGAACAGAACGAGGCTCGGCCTCGGCGCCTCGGGCCAGACGAAGTCGCGGTCGGCGGCACCGCGGGTGATCTGCATGTAGACCATGCCCTCGACCACGTCGTTGTGCGAGATCAGCAGGCGATGGATGACCTCGATCCCGGCGTCGGAGGCGGGGGCGGGTATCTCCAGCGCCCCCAGCGAGCGGTGCATCCGGGCGAGATGGCCGGCGAAGTCGACGAGCCTGCCGTCGAGCACGCTGGTCACCTCGTAGATGCCGTCGGCGAAGAGGAAGCCTCGGTCGAAGACGCTGATCCGCGCCTCCTCCTCGGGCAGGTAGTCGCCGTTCACGTAGACGATGCGGCTCATGTCATCCCCAGAGATCGGGCGTGGCGGGATGCACGCCGCGCTCGTCATAGGTCAGACCCGGGCTGCGGTCACGCGCGAGAAGCAGCGGTCCGTCGAGATCGGTGAAGGCCGCCCCCTGGGCCACCAGCACCGCCGGTGCCATGGCGAGGCTGGTGCCCACCATGCAGCCGACCATGATCCCGAACCCGGCCGCCCGGGCGGCATCGCGCAGGGCGAGCGCCTCGGTGAGACCGCCCGTCTTGTCGAGCTTGATGTTGACCATGTCGTAGCGCCCGGCCAGCGCCGGCAGGCTGGCGCGGTCGTGGCAGCTCTCGTCGGCACAGACCGGCAGCGGGCGGGGCATGTCGGCGAGGGCTTCATCCGCATCCGCCGGCAGCGGCTGTTCGACCAGCTCGACGCCGAGGCGAAGAAGCTCGGGCGCGAGCTCCGCATAGATGGCGGGCGTCCAGCCCTCGTTGGCGTCGACGATGATGCGCGCCGCCGGAGCGCCGGCGCGCACCGCCTCGAGCCGGGCGAGATCGCCGGGGCCGCCGAGCTTGATCTTCAGGAGCGGGCGGCGGGCGTTCTTCGCCGCCGCCGCACGCATCGCCTCGGGCGCGTCGAGCGAAAGCGTATAGGCGGTGATCTGGGGGCCGGGCTCGTCGAGGCCGGCCAGTTGCCAGACGGGGCGGCCGCTGAGCTTGGCCTCGAGATCCCAGAGCGCGCAGTCGACGGCGTTGCGGGCGGCACCCGGGGGCAGCAGTCGCTGGAGCGCGTCGCGGTCGAAGGCCGGGGGCAGGCCGCGGATCTGGGCTGAGACGCTTTCCGATGTCTCGCCGTAGCGGGCATAGGGCACGCATTCACCCATGCCGGAGCGGCCCCAGCGGGTGATGGTCACCCGCAGCACCCTCGCCTCGAGGCGAGAGCCGCGGCTGATGGTGAAGGCGGAGGCGAGGGGAAAGACCTCGCTGACCAGGGTGAGCCCGCCGCCGGCGGCAGGACCGGCGCTCAAGATGCGTAGTCGGCCGGCGGGAAGAGCCGAGCCTCGATCCGGCTCTTGAAGACGACACGCTGCGCCTGGCCCTCGGCGGCGCCGAGCGTGATCAGGCATAGGGCCACGATGTCGTCGCCCTCGAGCACGCGGGCATAACCGCGCAGGTAGGTCGCCGGCAGGATCTCGACCGTGCAGCCGTCTGGCTCGAGGCTGAGGATCGGGAAGCGGCTGCGGCCGATCTCGAGCGACAGCGCCCGGCCGCGCTTCCGCCGCGGCGGATAGCTTTCGCCGCTGGGCCCGGCTATCGAACGTTCCTCCATCCCCCATCCCCTCCGGCCGGTCGCCGTGAAGCGAGTCTTCGCGCCGATGCTAGCACGGGAAATCGCCGCGTGGAGGAAGATTTGATGACACCGCGGGTGAAGCGGAAACAATCCGATCCCCGATCGGGGGTTTATTTCGCGCGCGCGCCGGCCAGATTGGAGGTCAGGAGGACTGCAGCATGGGCTATCTGAAGGACGGTACCTGGCACACGGGCTGGTATGACACCGGGGCCAGCGCGGGGCGATTCGAGCGCACCACCACAAGCTGGCGAAACTGGATCACGCCGGACGGCGCGGCCGGGCCGAGCGGAACGGGCGGGTTTGCCGCCGAGAGCGGACGCTATCACCTCTATGTCTCGCTGGCCTGCCCCTGGGCGCATCGGACGCTGATCTTCCGCGCGCTGAAGGGACTGGAGGACCACATCTCCGTCGACGTCGTCCACCCGTTCATGGGCGAGGACGGGTGGAGCTTCGCGACAGATGGCGGCGCCGCCACGGGCGACAGGGTGCTCGGCAAGCAGTTCCTGCGCGAGGTCTATACCGAGGCCGATCCCCAGGCGAGCGGCCGGGTGACGGTGCCCATCCTCTGGGACAAGGCGCGCGGCACGATCGTCTCGAACGAATCGGCCGAGATCATCCGCATGTTCAACTCGGCCTTCGATCGCATCACCGGCAACACCCTCGACTTCTGGCCGGAGGCGCTGCGCGACGGGATCGAGGGGGTGAATGCGCGCGTCTATGACGGGCTGAACAACGGCGTCTACAAGGCCGGTTTCGCGACCACGCAAGGCGCCTATGACGAGGCGGCGGAGGGCGTCTTCGACACGCTCGACTGGCTGGAGGAGCGGCTGGGCGCCGAGCGCTACCTGACGGGCGATCGGCTGACCGAGGCCGACTGGCGGCTGGTCACCACGCTCTTCCGCTTCGATCCGGTCTACCACGGGCATTTCAAGTGCAACCGCCGGCGGCTGGTCGACTACCCCAGCCTCTGGGGCTACACGCGCGAGCTCTATCAGCACCCCGGCGTGGCGGAGACGGTGAACTTCGAGCACATCACGAAGCACTACTACCAGAGCCACAAGACGGTGAACCCGACCGGAATCGTCCCGATCGGGCCGGCCATCGACTGGTGGGCGCCGCACGGCCGGGGGTGAGCCCGGCCTCACGCGCCGGGGATAAGGCCCGCCACGGCGCGGTCGCCGGGGTGCTCGCTCGCCGCGAGGCCGGCCGCGACGCCGGCCCGGTCGGCGGCGTTGCGGTTCTGGCTCATCTTGCTCTTGCCCTCGATACGGGCGATCGGCAGGCGCAGGCCCACGATCCCGCGCAGCTGGCTGCGGATATAGGGCTCCGGCGCGTCCGTCACCGCCCAGGGCGTGCGGCGCGGCGCCTCGTGCAGGTCGGTCAGGCGCGTCACCACCTCGAGCAGCCTGCCCGGGTCGTCATAGAATTCGGGCGTCCCATAGGCGTGAACGGCGACGTAGTTCCACGTCGGGACCACGCGCCCGGTCTCCTGCTTGGTGGCGTACCAGCCGGGCGAGACATAGGCGTCTGCCCCGGCGAAGATGACCATCGCCTCGCCGCGCGCCGCCTGCTGCCACTGCGGATTCGCCCGCGCGACATGGCCGTGGAGCGTGCCCAAAGGCCCGTCCTCGGCGTCAAGCAGAAGGGGCAGCGGGGTCGCCAGCAGCCCGGCGTCGGTGGAGGTCACGAGGCTCGCCAGGTGGACGGCCCGCATGTGCCGGTGCAGCTCGGGCAGGTCCTCGATTCGGAAGGCGGGCGGGACGTACATGGACATACCTCTGCGATCGACCCTCAGGCGCCCAGCGCGGCGGCGTAGCGAATGAGCCCGGCGGCGAGAAAGAGCATCACCGCCCCCACGACCAGGTCAAGCACCCGCCAGGCGGCGGGCCGGGCGAAGAGCGGCGCGAGCAGCCGGGCGCCGAAGCCGAGCGCCGCGAACCAGCCCGCGCTGGCCAGCGCCGCGCCGGCGACGAAGGGGAGCTGCCCGCCCGCCGGCAGGGCCGCGCCGATGGAGCCGAGCAGCAGCACGGTGTCGAGATAGACATGCGGGTTCAGCAGCGTGAAGCCCGCGACGCTGGCCAGCGCGCCGCCGAGGCTGGAGCCCTTGCCGCTGGCGTCCGTCACCAGCCGGGTGGGACGGGCCGCACGGCGCAGCGCCGCAACGCCGTAGCAGGCGACGAAGGCCGCACCCCCGAGGGTCAGCAGGATGACGAGATCCGGCACCCGCGCCAGCGCCGCGCCAAGCCCGGCCACGCCAGCCGCGATCAGCAGGAAATCGGCGATGGCGCAAAAGGCGACCACCGCCGGCACATGCTCGCCGCGGATGCCCTGGCGGAGCACGAAGGCATTCTGGCCACCGATGGCGACGATGAGGCCCGCCGAGAGGAAGAGGCCGGTGAGGAAGGGCGACTGCGTCAACATCGCGCTTCCATGCCGGAACATGCGCCATTAGAACAGTTAATGTTACTAACCTGGATTAAGGCTGGCTTACGATGCTGGACTATGGCGCACTTGCGGCGCTGGCCGCCGTCGTGCGCGAAGGCAGCTTCGACCGCGCCGCGGCCCGTCTCGGGGTCTCGCCCTCGGCGGTGTCGCAGCGCGTGCGGGCGCTGGAGGAGCGCGTCGGCGCCGCGCTGATCGTGCGCGGCCAGCCGCCCGTGCCGACCGAAACCGGGGCGAGGCTCTGCGCCCATGTCGAGCGCGTGCGGCTGTTGGAGGGGGAGCTTGCCGGTGCGCTGCCGGCGATCGCAGGCGCGGCGCCGGACGGCCGGGTCACGCTGCGGATCGCGGTCAATTCCGATTCGCTCGCCACATGGTTCGTGCCGGCCGCCGCCCGCTTCGCCGAGCGGACGGGTGCCCTGCTCGATCTGGTGCTCGAGGACGAGGAGCATACGGCCGCGCGGCTGCGCTCCGGCGAAGTGCTGGCGGCGGTGAGCGCCGATCCGGTGCCGGTCTCGGGCTGCCGCATCCTGCCCCTCGGGGCGCTTCGCTACGTGGCGACGGCCAGCCCGGCTTTCATGCGCCGGCATTTTGCGGGCGGCGTCAGTGCCGCCACGCTGGCCCGCGCGCCGGTGCTGCGCTTCGACCGAAAGGACGAACTGCAGGCGCGCTGGGCGCGGGAGCGGCTGGGGATCACCCTTGATGCGCCCACCCACTGGGCACCGTCCACGGCGGCGTTCCTGGACGCGAGCCTTGCTGGCCTCGCATGGATGCTGAACCCGCTGATCCTCGCGGGCGCGCATCTCGCGGCGGGACGGCTGGTCGAGCTGATGCCCGAGAGCCCGCTCGACGTGCCGCTCTACTGGCAGCAGGCGCGCCTGGGCGCGAAGCTGCTGGACGCGCTGACCCGTGAGGTTGCGGCCGAGGCGCGGCAGCGCCTCGTGCCGGCGGCTTAGGCCTCGCCCCAGATCTCCTCGGCGCAGCGCACCACCAGCTCCAGCTTGCGGCGCTGGTCGTCCTCGGTGATCTCGTTGCCGTGCTCGGTCGAGGCGAACCCGCACTGCGGCGCGATGCCGAGCTGGTCGATGTCGACGAACTTCGACGCCTCGTCGAAATGCCGCTTCAGCTCGTCCATGGGCTCGAGCTCGGGCGTCTTGGTGGTGATGAAGCCGGCCATGATGCGCTTGTTGCCCTTGGGCAGCAGGCGCAGGGGCTCGAGCCCGCCGGCACGATCGGTGTCGTATTCCATGAAGTAGATGTCGACGCCGGTCTTGTTGAAGATCGCATCCGCCGCCGCGTCATAGCCGCCGGTGGCGGCAAAGGTGGAGCGGAAGTTGCCGCGGCACATGTGCATGCCGATCGTCATGTCCGCGGGGCGGTCCTTGATCGCCTCGTTCAGCATGAAGGCATAGCGGTCGATCAGCCAGTCGGGGTCCTGGCCCATGGCCCGGCGCGCCTCGCGCTGCTTCTCGTCGCCGAGATAGGCGAAGAAGATGTCGTCCATCTGCAGATAGCGGCAGCCGGCGGCGTAGAAGGCCGCGACCGCATCCTTGTAGGTCTGGGCGATGGCCGCGAAGTAGGTGTCGGGGTCCTTGTAGGCCGCCACCCGAACGTCATCGGGATCGGTGCGGAAATGCACCGCCGAAGGGCCGGGGATGGAGATCTTGGGGCAGACCTTCGTGTGCTCCTTCAGATAGGTGAAGTGGCGGAGCATCGGATGGTCGGCGGGGAAGCCGAGCGGGCCGTTGATGACGGGATGCACCGGCGGGATCTGGGTGCCGTGGAACTGCACGCCCTCGCCGCGGGTCTCGAGGTCCATGCCGTCGAGCATGCCCATGAAGTCGAAATGCCAAAACGCGCGCCGCGCCTCGCCGTCGGTGACGACCTTGAGGCCGACCTCTTCCTGCATCCGGATGAGGGCCGGGATCTCGGCATCCTCGATCTCGGTCAGCTCGCTGGCAGGGATACGGGCGTTGCGGGCCTCGGCGATGCGCTTCGGACGCAGGAGGCTGCCGACGTGATCGGCGCGGAACGGCGGTGACTGCATCTGGCGGACCTCCCTGGATCGTCTGGTAGGGCGCTACCTAGCAAAACCGGCCGGGAAGATGAAGAACCCTCATCCCCGACTTCTGGCGGGATTGCGCCGGCCCGGTCGCCGCCCCAGTTTAGCGCATATGAAAACGGGGGAAGCATCCATGAGCAGCGACATCGTGATCCTGGGCGGCGCGCGCACCGCGATCGGTACCTTCGGGGGCAGCCTGGCTGCCATTCCGCCGGGCCAACTCGCCGCGACGGTGGCCAAGGCGGCGCTGGAGCGCTCCGGTGTCGAGGGCGGCCAGATCGGGCAGGTGGTCTTCGGCCATGTCATCAATACCGAGCCGCGGGACATGTATCTCAGCCGCGTCGCGGCGATCGAGGCGGGGATCCCGGACAGCACGCCCGCGATGAACGTCAACCGGCTCTGCGGCTCGGGCGCGCAGGCGGTGGTCTCCGCCACCCAGGCGCTGGCGCTCGGCGAGGCGGATTTCGCGCTGGCCGGCGGGGCGGAGAGCATGTCGCGGGCGCCCTACATCCTGCCGGCGGTGCGCTGGGGTCAGAAGATGGGCGACACCTCGGCCGTCGACATGATGACCGGCGCGCTGACCTGCCCGTTCGGGACCGGGCACATGGGGGTGACGGCCGAGAACGTCGCGGCCGAGAACCAGATCAGCCGCGCCGACCAGGACGCCTTTGCGCTGGAGAGCCAGAAGCGCGCCGCGGCGGCGATCGCCGGGGGGCTGTTCGCCAGCCAGATCGTGCCGGTCGAGGTCAGGGTGAAGCGCGACGCCGTCGCCTTCGCCACGGACGAGCATCCCAAGCCGACGACGATCGAAGCGCTGGGCGGGCTGAAGACGGTGTTCAAGAAGGACGGCACCGTGACCGCCGGCAATGCCAGCGGGATCAACGACGGGGCCGCGGCGATCGTGCTGGCGCGGTCGGAAGCGGCGGAGCGCGCGGGACTGAAGCCGCGGGCGCGGCTGCTCGGTCATGCGCTGGCGGGCGTGCGGCCGGACGTGATGGGGATCGGGCCGATCCCGGCAGTCGAGCGGCTGATGGAGCGCACCGGGCTGACGGTTGGCGATTTCGACGTGATCGAGTCGAACGAGGCCTTCGCGGCGCAGGCCCTGGCGGTGAACCGCGGCCTGGGGCTCGACGCGGCCAAGGTGAACCCGAACGGGGGTGCCATCGCGCTCGGCCATCCGATCGGCGCGACAGGGGCCATTCTTGTGATAAAGGCGCTGCACGAACTGGAGCGGATCGGCGGCGGCAAGGCGCTGGTCACCATGTGCATCGGCGGCGGGCAGGGCATCGCGCTGGCCTTCGAGACGGTGTGAGGCGGAACGGAAGGGACCGGCGTGACGATCACCAATGAGGACGAGCTCGACGGGCTGAAGGAGATCGGCCGGATCGTGGCCATGACCCTGCGGGGCATGGGAAAGGCGATGGAGCCGGGCATGACCACGGGGGAGCTCGACCGGATCGGACGGGCGATGCTGGAGCGCGAGGGCGCCGTTCCGGCACCGGAGGCTTGCTATGATTTCCCGGGGGCGACCTGCATCAGCATCAACGAGCAGATCGCGCACGGCATCCCCGGGGATCGCGTCATCGCGCCGGGGGATCTGGTCAACATCGACGTCTCGGCATCGAAGGACGGCTATTTCGCCGACACTGGCGCGAGCTTTCGGGTGGCACCGGTGCGGCCGTCGCTGGACCGGCTGTGCCGCGACGGGCGCAAGGCGCTGCAGATCGGGATCGCGCAGGTCGGCAGCGGGCGGCCGCTGGCGGGGATCGGGCAGGCGATCGGGAAGTTCGCCGAGACGCGCGGCTACACACTGGTAAAGAACCTTGCCAGCCATGGGGTCGGGCGGTCGCTGCATGAATATCCCGAGGAGATCGCGACCTGGCCCACGCGGGGCGACCGGCGGCGGATCGGCAAGGGGATGGTGCTGACGATCGAGCCGTTCCTGTCGACCGGCGCAGAGTGGGCGGCGGACGGGGACGACGGCTGGACGCTCTACAGCGAGCCGCGGGCCGCGGTGGTCCAGTACGAGCATACGCTGGTGGCGACCGATCGGGGGGCGATCGTCGTCACCCTGCCGGGCTGAGCCGGGAGATGTGCGCGCACGGGGTGCGCACATGTGCGCAATTTTCAAGCCGTTGGAATTACATGGCGATTCGGGACAGGTAAGGATTAGGAAAGGTTTAGGGCACGCGCGAGGGCGTGGTTTACGGCTCGTCATTCCGGCTGCCCTTGACTGTTTCGCGGATCTGACCCGCGGCAAATCCGCGCGCGCCAGCCTGCCCGTCGTGCCGTAGGCACGCCTTCGGCGTGACGTCAGGCGCGGTAAACCGCGCCGCCCAGGCAGGCGCGCGCGGATTACAGAGCGACGGCGATGCCCAATGCCCCTCGGCTTCCGCGCTCACGCTCTCCGGCCGACGAACCCGCGCGAAGCAGTGCTTCGCTGGTGCGGGCTCGAAAGGAGGGCAGGTGCGCGTGACGCAATTAACCGTCCAGCCTCACCCGCCGCAGCCGCAGCGCATTGGCGATGACCGAGACCGACGACAGGCTCATCGCGGCTGGCTGCTCTCGCCGATGTTCGCCGCCGCCGCG
>CAYLHK010000038.1:18214-24164 GCA_964383295.1 uncultured Rhodovulum sp. | reverse complement strand
TCAGCGCCATGAAGCCGGTGATGATCCCGAAGGTCACCGGCGAGGGCACGCCCGCGATCCAGTAGGCGGTGCCGAGGATCACGCCCTCGCCGATCGCGATCACCGTCATGCCGGTGACGGTGGCGCTGATGGTGCGCGGCACCACGCGGCTGATGCGCTCCCAGCGGTCGGGGATGATCCGCTCGCCCACGCGGTCGAGATGCACCACCAGCCGGTCGCCGTCGCGGTAGAGGATGAAGAGCGTGATCAGCATGAACACCAGCGCCAGCGTCAGGCCGAAGGCCAGCGTGCCCACGGTCAGCACGCCGCGGTAGATGCCGCCGATCGTGGCGCCGCTGGCGATGTGGACGAGCTCGCCGATGGCGCCGGGATGGCCGATGTTCGCGTCCCATTGCTCGACCAGCCAGGCGCCGACGCCGGGCAGGGCCGCGATCCACTCGGGGCTCGCCGCGCCGCTGCGATTGGTCTCGATCGCCCATTCGACCCAGATCTGCACCTCGGCGACCGCATAGATGATGGCGAAAACCAGCGGAATGACCAGGAAGAGCAGGATCACCAGCACCAGGAGGGAGGCCGCGCCGATCGGGCTCATGCCCAGCCGGTTGAGCAGCCGCTGGCGCAGCGGCCAACTCGCGAAGGCGATGATCATCGCCGCGAGGACCGGCACGAGGAAGTCATGGAAGAACCACACCGACGCGGCCAGCACCACCACCAGCAGCCAGCGGGCGATCGAGCGATAGCCGATCAGGGGGGCATGCGGCGGGTCGAGCGGATCGACCGGCGGCGGAAGCTGCGCCTGGGCGCGCGCCGCCCCGGTGTCGGCAAAGCGCTCAAGCGTCATCGGCGCCCTCCCTGTCCGGCTCGGTCTCGGGCTGGCGAACCCTTGCGGCCTCGTTGTCGGCAAGCGGAAGCATGGCGGGCACCGCCGGACTGCCCTCGGCACGGTCGCGGTAGAGCGCCGCCCGCGCCAGCAGCATCAGCGTCACCGGGGTGGTGACGGTGATGAACAGGCCGATCAGGAACTCGTGCACGACCGGGCGCGCTTCGAGCACTGAGAAGAGCAGCATCGAGGCTATCACCACACCGGCCGTCCCCCAGCTGGTGCCGAGCGTCGGCGCGTGGATGCGGTCGTAGAAGCTGCCGAGCCGCGCCAGGCCGATGGCACCGATCAGCGTCAGCCCCGACCCGATGAGCAGGAAGATGGCGATCACGATCGCCGCCCAGAGCGGAACCTCTGCAAGATGGTTCATTCGATCACCTCGCCGCGCATCAGGAACTTCGCCAGTGCGACCGTCGCCACAAAGCCGAGCATCCCGATCACCAACGCCGCCTCGAAGAAGAACACCGTGCCCGTGCGCATGCCCATGGTGACCAGAACCAGCATCGAGTTAACATAGAGTGCGTCCAGCGCGAGCACACGGTCCTGTGCGCGCGGCCCGTAGACCATCCGCACCGCCGCCAGCCCCATGGCCACAACCAGCGTGATCTGGGCAAGGACAAGGGCGGTCGCCAGGATCGTGACGCTCATTCGAAGATCTCCATGAGCAGCGCCTCGTAGCGGTTCTTGACCAGATCGACCCAGGTCTCGGTGTCCACGAGGTCGAAGACGTGGATGAGAAGGCGCCCGCTGGTGGCATCGAACTGGATCCAGGCCGTGCCGGGTGTGGAGGTAATCACGATCGACAGGATCGCCAGTGCCGTCTGGTCGCGCAGGTCGATCGGGATCTCGACGAACCCCGAATGCCGCTGCCCGTGACGCCCGTCCGACAGGATCAGCTGCGCCACGGCGATGTTCGAGCGGATGATGTCGCCGAGCACGATCACGACCAGGCGCGGGATCTTGTCCCAGCGCCGCAGGCGCGAGCGCGACGGCTGGAGCGCCGACATCGCCAGACCGGCGAGCAGCGCCACCGCCGTCCCGAGGATCAGATGGCCGGTCGAGAAGCGGGTCAGCATCATCCACATCACGATGAGGCTGACCGTCAGGATCGGATAGGGGACGAGGCGCGTCACTGGCCGCCCTCGGCGCTGTCGCCGGCCTCGTCGTCAGGATCGGCACCGCCGTCCAGAAGCCCGTTCAGCAGCTCCTCGAGCGCGTTCCCCTGGCCGTCCGGATCCGCCTCGACACGCGGCGCGCCCAGAACGCCCTCGATGTAGATGCTGGGCTCCGCAAGCGCCTGGGCCGTGGCCTCCATGTAGCGCATCACCGGCTGGGCCTGGACGGTCATGGCCGCCGTCATGCCCAGCAGGGCCACGATGGGCAGGATCTCCACCAGCAGCACCTTGGGCGGCTCGTCCTCGGAGGGAACCCAGAAGGTCTGGATGCCGACGCGCATGAGCGCGATCAACGCGGCGAGGCCGGAGATGATCAGGAGCGCGGTGAAGACCAGCCCCATCACGGGCGCCGCGCCCCCGGAGCCCAGGCCGCCGGGATTGAGCACCGCGCTCAAGAGCGCGAACTTGCCCACGAAGCCCGAGAGCGGCGGCAGCCCCGCGAGCAGCAGCGCGCAGACCACGAAGCAGAACCCCAGAACCGTCATCGTGCCGGGCACGGCCAGCGCGGCATCGGGCTCGCCTGCGTCGATCTCCTCGTCGCCGAAGCCGTAGGCCTCGGCGGTCACGGCGAGAACCGTGGCGAAGCTGCCCTGGTCACGTTCCATCAGCTCGATCATCAGGAAGAGCGCGCTGATCGCCAAGGTCGAACTGACCATGTAGTAAAGCCCGGCCGCCACCATCGCGCTGCCGCCGCCGAACCCGGCCATGCCGACCACCGTCAGCAACGTGCCCGAGGAGACCAGCACCGAGCAGCCGGCGAGGCGGCCGAGCCCCTGCGAGGACAGCACCCCCACGAGCCCGAAGGCGATCGTCGCCATCCCCCCGACGACCAGCAGCTCGGCGCCGAGCCCCGCCGAATGCAGCGCCCCTGCCCCGAAGGCGAGCGAGGACAGGCGCAGCACCACGTAGACGCCGACCTTGCTCATCACGGCGAAGACGGCCGCCACCGGGGGCGCCGCGGCCATGTAGGTGATCGGCAGCCAGAAGCAGAGCGGCCACATGCCCGCCTTGACCAGGAAGGCGACCCCGAGGATCGCGGCGCCGGCCTGCAGGAGCGGCCGGTCGGCCTCCGCGACCAGCGGCGCCTTGGCCGCCAGATCGGCCATGTTGAGCGTGCCGGTCACCCCGTAGATCAGCGAGACGCCGATCAGGAACAGGAGCGACGCTGCGAGGTTGATCGCGATGTAGTGCAGGCCCGCGCGCACCCTCAGCGGCCCCGAGCCATGCAGCATCAGCCCGTAGGAGGCCGCCAGCATCACCTCGAAGAAGACGAAGAGATTGAAGAGATCGCCCGTGAGGAAGGCGCCGTTCAACCCCATCAGCAGGAACTGGAACAGGCTGTGAAAATGCTGGCCCTGCCGGTCCCAGCGCGCCGAGGCATAGATGAGCGCGGGCAGCGCCAGAAGCGCGGTCAGGAGCAGCATCAGCGCCGAGAGCCGATCGAGCACCAGCACGATCGCAAAGGGCGGCGGCCAGTTGCCGAGCAGGTAGAGCCCGATCTCGTTGCCCCCGGAGGGGCCGGAGCCCTTCGACATGTCGAGCAGCTGCACCGCGAAGACCAGCAGCAGCCCGGTCGAGATCACGCTCAGCACCGTTTTCGCCCGGCGCTGGCGGTCCTCATAGAACAGCAGCGCCGCACCGACGACCAGGGGCAGCAGGATCGGGGCGAGGATCAGGTGCTGGGGGGCGAGGATCACGTCTCGCTCTCCTTGCCGTCGACATGGTCGGTCCCGGTGAAGCCCCGCGATGCGATGACGACCACCAGAAACAGCGCCGTGGTGGCGAAGCTGATGACGATCGCGGTCAGCACCAGCGCCTGCGGCAGCGGGTCGGTATAGGCGGCGACATCGACGGCGCCGCCCTTCTCGAGGATCGGGGCCGCGCCGAGGCGAAGCCGGCCCATCGAGAAGATGAAGAGATTGACCCCGTAGGACAGAAGCGCCAGCCCGAAGATCACCTGATAGGTGCGCGGCCGCAGCAGCAGCCAGGTGCCGGACCCCACCAGAACCCCGATCGCGAGGGAGAGCACCAGTTCCATCAGGCGGTCTCCTCCTTGGCGCGCGCGGCTTCTTCCTGCGCGCGGGCACGCGAGGAGCGCAGCGACTGATGCGCCAGCGCCACGAGCGTCAGGACGATCGCGCCCACCACCAGCGAGAAGACGCCAAGATCGAACAGCAGCGCCGAGGCGACCGGCACGTCGCCGATATAGGGAATGCTGACATAGCGCGCATGCGCGGTCAGGAACGGATAGCCGAAGAGCCAGGACCCCATCCCGGTCCCGGCCGCCATCAGCAGGCCGAAGCCGATCCAGCGCACGGGCAGGATGCGCAGCCGGTCCTCGACCCAGCGGATATTGGCGGCCAGGTACTGCAGGACGAAGCCGATCGCCAGCGTCACGCCGGCCGCGAACCCGCCCCCGGGCAGATCATGGCCGCGGAAGAACAGATAGGCCGCCAGCACGATGATCGCGGGGAACATGCCCTGCATGATGACCGAGGGAATGAACAGGTAATCGCGCACGGTCTCGCCGACCTCGCGCCCGTCGCTGGCCGAATCGAAGCGGTCCTGCACCTGCTGCTGTTCAGGCAGCCCGGCGCTCTCGGTGGCCGGGCGGAAGCGGCGCAGCAGGGCAAACACGGTGAGCCCGACGATGCCCAGGACCGCGATCTCGCCGAAGGTATCGAAGGCGCGGAAATCGACGAGGATGACGTTGACCACATTGGTCCCGCCCCCCTCGGTATAGGCATGCTCGAGGAAATAGGTCCCGAGCGGCCCGTCGGCGGGGGATGTCATCACCACGAAGGAGATCGCGGCGACGCCCATGCCGCAGGCAGCCGCGATGAGGAGGTCGCGCCCGCGACGCAGCCGCGCGAGCAGATTGACGTCGTTCTCGATCTCCTGGCGCCGCTTGGGCAGCCAGCGCAGGCCGAGGAGCAGCAGCACGGTGGTGACGATCTCCACCACCAGCTGCGTCACCGCAAGATCCGGGGCCGAGAACCACACGAAGGTCACGCAGGTGATCAGCCCCGCGCCGCCGAGCAGGATGAGCGCCGCGAAGCGGTGGTATTTCGCCTGCCAGGCCGCACCGATCGCACAGACGCCGCCGATGACCCAGACCATGGCGAAGATCGGATCCATGCCGGCGGCGGTGAGCCGCGGCCCGAGGCTCATCTGGCCCCACAGGAACCAGGCCGCGCCGGCGAAGGCGACGAGCACCAGCGTGCGCAGCTGCGACTGCAGGCGCTCCGTGCCGGCCACCCGGTAGGCCGCGCGCGCCCAGCGCCAGAACACGGTGACGAGGATGCGCTCGAAGATGCGCTGGCCCCGCAGCAGGCGCAGCACCGGCGGGCCCTCGGGCCCGCGCGCGATACGGCCGGCGAACAGCACATAGAGGATCGTGCCCCCGACCAGCGCGATGAAGCTCATGATCAGCGGCACGTTCACGCCATGCCAGAGCGCGAGGCTGTAGTACGGGGTCTCGAAGCCCAGCACCGAGACGACGGCCGAATGCAGGTAGGGACCCACGGTCATGGCCGGAATGATGCCGACCACGAGGCAGATCACCACCAGGAGCTCGACCGGGAAGCGCATCCAGTGCGGCGGCTCGTGCGGCTGGCGCGGCAGATCGGTCGCGGGTGGGCCGAAGAAGGTGTGGATGAACCGCAGGGAATACATGACCGCGAAGGTGCTGGCGAGCAGCGCCACCCAGGTCGTCGTCGCATCCAGAAGCCGGGTGCCCTGCCCCGCGTCGAGCGCCTCGGCGAGGAACATCTCCTTGGACAGGAAGCCGTTCAGGAGCGGCACGCCCCCCATGGCCGCAGCCGCGACGATCGCGAGCGTGGCGGTGATCGGCATCGAGTGCCGTAGCCCGCTCAGCCGGCGCATGTCGCGGGTG
>CAYLHK010000038.1:8853-18204 GCA_964383295.1 uncultured Rhodovulum sp. | reverse complement strand
GCGAGGCCTTGAAGACCGCGTGGTTCATGATGTGGAAGATCGCCGCGACGATCGCCAGCGGGCTGTCCAGGCCGCAGAGCGCGGTGATCAGCCCCAGGTGGCTGATCGTCGAATAGGCGAGCAACCCCTTCAGATCATGCTGGAACACCGCAAAGAACGCCCCGAGCAGCAGCGTCGCCATGCCCGCGCTGCCCACGATCCAGAACCAGGCCTCGGTCCCGCCCAGCACCGGCGAGAAGCGCACCAGCAGGTAGACGCCGGCCTTCACCATGGTGGCCGAATGCAGATAGGCCGAGACCGGCGTGGGCGCGGCCATGGCGTTCGGCAGCCAGAAATGGAACGGGAACTGTGCCGATTTGGTGAAGGCCCCGATCAGGATCAGGATCAGCGTCGGCAGATAGAGCGGATGGGCCCGGATCACATCCCCCGCCGCCAGAACCCGCTCGAGGTCGTAGCTGCCCACGATATGGCCGAGCAGAAGCACGCCGGCCAGCAGGCAGAGCCCGCCGCTCCCGGTCACGATCAGCGCCATGCGCGCCCCGTCGCGGGCGGCGGTGCTCTGGTTCCAGTAGCCGATCAGCAGGAAGGAGAAGATGCTCGTCATCTCCCAGAACACCGCCATCCCGATGAGATTTCCCGAGATGACGATGCCCATCATCGCGCCCATGAAGGCCAGCAGCAGCGCGAAGAACCGCGGCGCGGGGTCCTTGGGCGACAGGTAGTAGCGCGCATAGAGCACCACCAGGAAACCGATCCCGGTGATCAGCAGCGCGAAGATCCAGGCAAACCCGTCCATGCGCAGGGTCAGGTTGAGCCCGTAGCTTGGCAGCCAGAAGATCTGCCGGCGCACCACCCCGCCATCCGCGATCTGGGGATAGAGCGAGATAACGATGAAAAAACCGATGGCCGCGACCGCGCCGGCAAGCCCGGCCTCGGCGTTGCGCATGCTCCCCGGTGACGTCGCGACGAGGATGCTGCCCACGAAGGGCAGCAGTAGCAGGATCAGAAGGAGGTTCTGCCCGATCACGCTGGCCCGCCCCGTCCGGGCACGGGGCTATAGCGATCTCGGGCTTTGGCCTGGGTCATGTCGGATCTTGTGCTGCGCGCGGGATTTCCTCAGCTTATGACGGCCATGCCCGCGGATGTCCACCGTCGTTCCCACTCGCTCGGGCGCGCGGCGGGAACAAATTTCCGCGGGCAAACCGACTCTCAGGTCGTCGCGGCGATGACCTGTGGCCAGATGCCCGAGCGGGCCATGAACGGCGTCGGGTCGAGGCCGCGGAACAGTCCATGCCGCGCGATGAGGATCGTCCCCGTGCCGGCCGCCTGCCCCCCGAGCACGTCCGTGTGCAGCGTGTCGCCCACCATCGCCATCCGGCTCCGCGGCAGCTCGCTGCCGATCCGCGCGATCGCCGCCTCCAGCGCGTTGGCATGCGGCTTTCCGAAATACTCCGGTACGATGCCGGTCGCCGCCGCGATCTCCTGGGCGAAATGGCCGGGCTCCAGCGACAGGCCACGCTCACGCGGAGCGACCACGTCCGGATTGGCAACGATCAGTGGCCGCGGCCGGTCGCGCAAGGCCGCGATCAGCGCCGCCTGCCGCGCCTCGGTCCAGCCTTCGCTGCCGAGGAACAGGAACCCGTCGGCGGTCGCCAGCAGGCCATCGTCGCCGGCGAGCGGACGCACATGCGCCGCGATGTCCTCGAAGCCGGCACCGGCCGCGGTGATCGCCGCCCAGACATGGGTCGCGGGCCAGCGCCCCAGCGCCGCGGCCGCGATGTCCCGGCTCGCGATCACCTCGGAGGCGTCGAAATCGAAGCCCATCCGGCGGTACTTGGCCAGCGCCGCCGCCTGCGCCTGGCTCGCGCCATTGGTCAGCACCACCAACCGCTTGCCGCGTGCCCGCAGCCGGGCCATGCGCTCCACCGCACCCGGGATCGGCGTCTCGCCGACGTTCAGCACGCCGAAGGCATCGAGGATGAAGGCATCAAAGCGCTCGGCGACCTCTTCGATCGTCTCCACGCGGATCGGATCGCCGCTTGGGCCCGCCGCCGGCAGATGCGCCCGCAGCGCCTCATAGCGCAGGAAGGCCCGCTCGGCCGTCCACCCCAGGTCAGTGCTCATGCTTCGATCAGACCCGAGAGCCGCGCCGCCACATCCGTCCCGTCAAGCCTCAGCCGCTTGATCCGTGAGCGCTCTCCCGCGACCAGCGTCACCGCGCCGCGCGCCAGGCCCAGCTCGCGGGCCAGGAAAGCCACCAGTGCCGCATTGGCCGCACCGTCGACCGGCGGCGCCGGGACGCGCACCCGCAGACAGGGCCGGCCGTCGCGCAGCTCGGTACCTTCGATCCGCGCAACGCCCGCACGGGGCGTCAGCCGGACGGCCAGCTCGACGCCAGCCGGCGTCTCGCGCCAGGGCAGGTCGCTCTCCGCACTCATCCCCGCCGGCGGCGGCGCTCGCCCCGCGCCCCGCGCGCGCCCCCGGCATCATCCTCGCCCTCGGCGGCCGGCGGCTTGTTGGCGCGGATCCATTCCGCGCCCCAGGGATCGCGGTTCATCAGCAGGTTGGCGGCGCGGATCGCCTCCATTTCCTGCGGACGCACCGGGTTCATGATCGCGCTCGTCATGCCCGAGGCGATCGCCATCGGCAGGAAGGCGGCATTGATCCCGTGCCGGTTCGGCAGCCCGAAGCTGACGTTGGACGCGCCGCAGGTGGTGTTGACGCCCAGCTCCTCGCGCAGACGGCGCACCAGGGCGAAGACCTGCAGGCCGGCGGTCGCCATCGCGCCGATGGGCATCAGCAGCGGGTCCACCACGATGTCATGGGCCGGAATGCCGAAATCCGCCGCCCGCTCGACGATCTTCTTCGCCACGGCGAAGCGCACGTCCGGGTCCTCGGAAATGCCGCTGTCGTCGTTGGAGATCGCCACCACGGGGACGTTGTACTTCTTCACCAGCGGCAGGACGAGCTCGAGGCGCTCCTCCTCGCCGGTCACCGAATTCAGCAGCGGCCGCCCCTCGGCGGCCTCGAGCCCCGCCTGCAGCGCGCCGGGCACCGAGCTGTCGATGCAGAGCGGCACGTCCACCACCGCCTGGATGCGCGCGACCATCTGCGGCATCAGCATCGGCTCGACGAAATTGTTGTCGGCGTAGCGCGGGTCCTCGGCCATCTTGTTGGTGAAGACCGCGCCGGAATTGACGTCGAGCACCATCGCTCCGCAGGCCACCTGCTCGAGCGCATCGCGCTCGACGGTGGAGAAATCGCCCGCCTCCAGCTCGGCGGCGAGCTTCTTGCGGCCCGTCGGGTTGATCCGCTCGCCGATGACGCAGAAGGGCTCTTCAAAGCCGATGACGACGGTCCGGCTCTTCGATTCGAGGACGGTGCGGGTCATATGGCGCTGGCCTTCCGGCTTTCGAGATGGGCCCAGAGGGCAGGATCGGTGTAGTCCGCGATAGCCGCATGGGCGTCTGCCTGCAACAGCGCGTCCGCTGGCAGACCCGTCGTCAGCCCGAAGACCCGCGCCCCCGACCCCCTCGCCGCCCGCAGACCCGCGCGGCTGTCCTCGAAGGCGATGCACTGCGAGGGCGTGACACCCAGAGCCGCCATCCCCGCGCGATAGGGCGCGGGATCGGGCTTCTGCCGCGCGCATTCATCGCCGATGATCAGCACCGGGAACCGGGCCGCGAGCCCGCTTGCCGCCAGCATCGCCTCGGCGTTCAGCCGCGGGGCATTGGTGACCACCGCCAGCCCGGCGCCCTCGGCCTCGGCCCAGTCCAGCAACCGGTGGATCCCGGCGACCGGCTCGAGCTCCGCCTCCAGCCGGTCGCGGAACCGCGACTCCTTGAGGTCCGCAAGCGCGGCGTGATCCGCCTCCTCGCCGGGGAAGAGGTAGTTCATGATCGCGTCGTTCGCATTGCCCATGACATGGGAGCGATAATCCTCGAGCTGCAGGTCGCGCCCGCGCTCGGCCATCATCGCGGCATAGGTGGCATGGTGCAGCAGGTCACTGTCGACCAGCGTGCCGTCGAGGTCGAAAAGCAGTCCGAGCCGGCTCACGCGCGCACGCGCTCCCTGCCCTGTCCGACCCGCGCGGTGAAATCCGTCGTCGCCGCAATGCCGCCCAGCGGGAAGAAATGCACCCGCTCGACCGCGAAATCGGGATGCGCGGCGCGGTGCTCGGCCAGCGTGGTCAGAACCTCGGTCGGATCGACCGGCAGCATCAGCCGCGTCAGATCCGCCGCCCGGCGCTGCAGCACCCGCAGGCTCGGCCCAACGCCGCAGGCCATGGCATATTTGATCAGCGTCTGCAGCTTGGCCGGCCCCGCCACGCCGACATGCACCGGCAGGGTGATCCCCGCCGTCCGCAGCCGTCCCGCCCAGTCGATGATCGGCGCCGCCTCGAAGAAGAACTGCGTGGCGATCGCCATCCGCGCATCGGTGTGCCGCCGGAAGGCATCCTTCCACACCAGCGCCGCCATTGCGCGGTCCTCTCGGCCCACGGCGTCGATGTCGCGATTGCCCTCGGGATGGCCCGCCACATGCAGATCAGTGAAGCCGTAGCGATCGAAGAGCCCCGTCGCCAGCAGCTGCATCGAATCGTCGAATTTGCCGCGCGGCCGGTCGATCCCGCCGGCAATCACCAGCGCCTCGCGCACGCCCGCCTCTGCATAGGCCGCGATCCGCGCCTCGAGCTCGACCGCATCCGCGATCCCCCGGGCCGGAAAATGCGGCATCACCCGGAAACCCTCGCCCGCCAGCCGCCGGGCCGTCGCCACCATCTCGGCGAAATCCGTGCCGTCGAGATGCGCGACATAGACCCGCGTCCCCGTCGGCAGGAGGGCGCGGAAATCCTCGATCCTCGCGGCGGTGCGCGGCATGACCTCGATCGAGAAGTCCCGCATCATCGCGGCCAGCGCATCGCCGGTGCCGGTCACGGCGGGCCTGCGCAGGAAGTCCAGGATCTTTGCCATCGGGATACGCTCTCGCCTCGCCGCCTCAGTCGCGCCTGGCCCAGCCGTCGTTGGCGATCAGGACCTTGAACGCCTCGGTGTTGAACTCCGCCTCGAGCCGCGCCGCTTCGCCGGAAGCGACATCCGCCGCATCGCCTTCGACAATATAGGGCTCGGCCTTGCGCCATTCCGCCAGATAGGCATCGGCGTCGCGCGCGCCCACCTTCATCGCGCAGCGGTCGATCGCCTGCTCGAAGCGTTCGGACAGCGGCAGCTTGGTCGCCCGCCGGCCGGAGCCGACGATGACCTGCGCGGGAATGTCGCGCCAGTAGACGATGGTGACCTCGGGCATCGGGGGATCTCCTCGCGGCAGCGCGCATCAACCTTGTCGCACATAGTCGTTGCCGCAGGCCGGCTCCAGATGTATCTTCCACCCTGCAAACTTCATTGTCGGTATGGACCGGTGCACATGACCAGAACATCAGCGGCTCTCCCGAGCCTGTCGTTCGAATTTTTCCCCCCCCATACGCCCGAAGCGAGCCTCCGGCTCTGGCGCTCCGTCGAGCGGCTGGCGCCTCTGGCGCCGCGCTTCGTGTCGGTGACCTTCGGCGCCGGCGGCACGACGCGCGACCGCACCAACGCCGCGATCACCACGATCCTCGGCCGCGCGCGGCTGAACGTGGCCGGGCACCTGACCTGCGTCGGCGCCAGCCGCGAGGAGACGCTCGATGTCGCGCGCGGCTACGCGCGGATGGGCGTGCGCCGGATCGTCGCCCTGCGCGGCGACCCGCCCAAGGGCGAGACCCGCTTCACCCCGCACGCGGAGGGCTTCCGCAGCGCCGCCGAACTCGTCACCAGCCTGCGCGAGGCAGGCGATTTCGAGATCTCGGTCGCGGCCTATCCCGAGAAGCATCCCGAGGCGGAGAGCCTCGCCATCGACATCGACAATCTCAAGCGCAAGCTCGACGCCGGCGCCACCAACGCGATCACGCAGTTCTTCTTCGACAACGAGGACTTCCTGCGCTTCCGCGACGCCTGCGCGGCGGCCGGCATCACCGCGCCGATCCACCCCGGCATCCTGCCGGTGGAGAACTTCGCCCGCATGAAGAACTTCGCCGCCCGCTGCCAGGCCCGGGTGCCCGAGTGGATGGAAAAGGCCTATGCCGGCGCCGACAGCGACGAGGCGGCCTACCTGCTGTCGGTCTCCATCGCCTGCGACCAGTGCGACGAGCTGATCGCCGAGGGCGTGGAGCATCTGCACATCTACACGCTCAACAACCCCGACCTGACCTTCGACGTCTGCCGCACGCTCGGCTATGTCGCGGCACCGCTGGCGGCCGCGCAGGGCTCGGGCGCGGCCTGAGGCCGAGCGGCCGCGGACGGCAAGCAACATCGGGCGGCCTCTTGGCCGCACGACGCTCTCTCCCCACCTGTTGGCGGGGCCCCGGTCTGCTCGATAGGAATTCTGCCTGGATGAACTCCGGGAAGCGGGCAGTCGCTGCTGCCGACCCGCGTCACCCGTGCGCCGGCCGGCCGGTGAAAACGGCCCGCTGGGCTGCGAAGGCGCGCTGGTAGGCCGGCCGCGCCTGTCCCCGGGCCACATAGGCCGAGAGGCGCGGGTAGTCGTCCACGATGCCCGATCCCTCCAGCCGCCGCAGCACGCTCACCATGAGCAGGTCCCCGGCACTGAAGGCGCCATCGAGCCAGTCCGCATCGCCGAGGCGGTCTGCGAGCCGGGAAAGCCGGGCACGGATGCGATCATCGAGCATCGGCAGGCGCTGCGCGTACCAGCTCTCGTCACGCTCCAGATAGCCCGCGGCCTCGCGCTCGACGATCGGCGGCTCGACGGTGGAGAGCGCGGCGAACATCCAGGTGATCGCGCGCGCCCTCGCATCGGCATTCTCGGGCAACAGACCCGCATGCCGCTCGGCGATGTGGAGCACGATCGTGCCGGATTCGAACAGCGCCAGGGCGCCGTCCTCGTAGGTCGGGATCTGGCCGAACGGGTGCAGCGCCAGATGCGCGGGCGCCTTCATCGCCTCGAAGGTGACCAGACGAACACCATAGCGCGCGCCCACCTCCTCGAAGGCCCAGCGCACACGCATGTCACGCGCCAGGCCCCTGCCGCGATCGGGTGAACTCTCGAAGGCGGTAATGACGGGGAGCATCCGGGACCTCCGAAATCGGCTCCCGGTCAGATAGAACCGCCAGCACTCCTGGCCAGTCCGGCCCTTGCGCTCACGGTCGGTCAGGCGACGTCGCGCGACGATCCCCGGCCGGAGGGCTCGATCCGCCGCGTATGGGTGAAGACCTCGAACCCGTCGTCGCGGGCCACCGCAATGAGCGTGATCCCCGCCGCCTCCGCCGTGGCCACGGCGAGCGAGCTCGGCACCGAGACCGCAGCCAGCACCGGCACGCCCAGCGCCGCCGCCTTCTGCACCATCTCGACCGACACCCGGCTGGTGATCACCACCAGATCCGGCACCGGCTCGCCCGCGCGGGCGAGCGCGCCCACCAGCTTGTCGAGCGCATTGTGCCGGCCGACGTCCTCGCGCAGCGCGATGAGCCCCCTGCCCCGGCTCCAGGCTCCGGCGGCATGGGTCGCCCGGGTCGCGGCGCCCAGCACCTGCGCGCCGGTGACCGCGCGCAGCCCGGCCTGGATGTCGGCCGGCGTGAGCCTGACCTCGGCCCTGACCTGCGGAGGCACCGGGACGGCGCTCTCGAGGCTCTCGACCCCGCAGAGCCCGCAACCCGTCGGCCCGACCATCGCCCGTCGGCGAGCGCGGTGGCGCTGCCCGTCCTCGCCCGCCAGCCAGGCCGAGACCTCGATACCCTCGTCGCGCTCGGTCACCTCCACCGGCCCCAGATCGGCCGCCGAGGTGACGATCCCCTCGGTCAGCGCGAAGCCGACGGCGAAATCCTCCAGGTCCTGCGGGCTCGCCATCATCACGGCATGGGTGCTCCCGTCATGCACCAGCGCCACGGGGACCTCCTCGGGCACCAGGCGCTGCTGCTCCGCGGCCGTGCCGTCGTGGCGCACCCGCAGGGCCGGGACCCGCGCGCCGAGCGCCGGCCCGTCGCACCCCGCAGCCGCATCGGTGATCCCCTGCGCTCTTTCCTCGCCGGACGGCTCGATCGCGATCACCTGCACCTCCCTTGGCCAGCCCCGCAGGGCCTGCTGCGCCCGTAAACGGGCGTGATGGCTGCAAGCTTCAGCATATCGGTCGAGCGTGTCGACAGGAAATACCCGTCGGAACCGCCCGCGCGACGACCTCGCAGCCCCAAGATGTATACACATTGTGTATACATCTTAATCTCTCAAGGATATCAGCATGTTGCCGTCTGCTCAAGCGCGAGCGGCTGGCGGCGTCACTCCGCCGCCACCCGCCGCGCCGCCAGAATCTCCTTCAGATACCGCCCGGTGTGGCTCCCCGCCACCGACGCCACCGCCTCCGGCGTGCCCGTGGCGACGATCGTGCCACCCCCGTCACCACCCTCCGGGCCGATGTCGATGATATGGTCGGCGGTCTTGATGACGTCGAGATTGTGCTCGATCACCACCACGCTGTTGCCCTGCTCGACCAGCTCGTGCAGCACCTCCAGCAGCTTCTTGGTATCCTCGAAATGCAGCCCCGTGGTCGGCTCGTCGAGGATGTAGAGCGTGCGCCCCGTCGACCGCCGCGCCAGCTCCTTCGACAGCTTCACCCGCTGCGCCTCGCCGCCCGAAAGCGTCGTCGCCTGCTGGCCCACCTTGATGTAGCCGAGCCCCACCCGCATCAGCGTGGTCATCTTCTCGCGGATGGCGGGGACCGCCGAGAAGAACTCCTCGGCATCCTCCACCGTCATGTCGAGCACGTCGGCGATCGACTTGCCCTTGAACAGCACCTCCAGGGTCTCGCGGTTGTAGCGCTTTCCCTTGCAGGTCTCGCAGGTGACGTAGACGTCCGGCAGGAAGTGCATCTCGATCTTGATGACGCCGTCGCCCTGACAGGCCTCGCAGCGCCCGCCCTTGACGTTGAAGCTGAACCGCCCCGGCTTGTAGCCGCGCGCCTTCGCCTCCGGCAGACCGGCGTACCAGTCGCGGATCGGCCCGAAGGCGCCCGTGTAGGTCGCCGGGTTCGACCGCGGCGTCCGCCCGATCGGCGACTGGTCGATGTCGATCACCTTGTCGAGATGCTCGAGCCCGCGGACCTCCTCCGCCGGCGCCGGGGTCTGGCGCGCGCCGTTCAGCCGCATGGAGGCCGTCTTGAACAGGGTCTCGATGGTCAGCGTCGATTTGCCGCCGCCCGAGACGCCGGTCACGCAGGTGAAGGTGCCGAGCGGGAACTCCGCGGTGACGTTCTGCAGGTTGTTCCCCGTCGCGCCCTTGACCACCAGCTTCTTGCCGTTGCCCTTGCGCCGC
>CAYLHK010000038.1:0-8843 GCA_964383295.1 uncultured Rhodovulum sp. | reverse complement strand
CATCGGTGAAGCGGTGCTCCGCCGGGACCGGGATCGACCGCACCCCGGTCAGATACTGCCCGGTGATCGATGCGGGCGCCGCCGCGATCTCGGCCGGCGTGCCCTCGGCAATGATCTTGCCGCCGTGCACGCCCGCGCCCGGCCCGATGTCGATGACATGGTCCGCCTCGCGGATCGCCTCTTCGTCATGCTCGACCACGATAACGGTGTTGCCGGCGTCGCGCAGGTTCTTCAGGGTCTCGAGCAGCCGGTCATTGTCGCGCTGGTGCAGCCCGATCGAAGGCTCGTCCAGCACATAGAGCACGCCCGTCAGCCCGCTGCCGATCTGGGAGGCCAGCCGGATCCGCTGGCTCTCGCCCCCCGAAAGCGTGCCGGCATTGCGCGCCAGCGTCAGATAGTCGAGCCCGACGTTCACAAGGAAGCCCAGCCGCTCGCGGATCTCCTTCAGGATCGCCCGCGCGATCTCGTTGCGCTGCGCCGTCAGGCTCGCCGGCGCCGCCTCGACCCAGGCCAGGGCCTCACGGATCGACAGGCGCACCACCTCGCCGACATGGGTGCCCGCGATCTTCACCGCCAGCGCCTCGGGCTTCAGCCGATAGCCGTGGCAGGTCCCGCACGGCCGGTTGTTCTGGTAGCGCTCCATCTCCTCGCGCGACCATGCGCTGTCGGTCTCCTTGTAGCGCCGCTCCATGTTGGGGATGACGCCCTCGAAGGGCCGGTCGATCTCGTAGACCCTGCCGCCTTCGTCGTAGCGCAAGCGGATCTTCTCGCCCTTGGACCCCCAGAGCATCACCTCGCGCGCCGCTTCCGGCAGCTCGCGCCAGCGCTTCGCCTTGTCGAACCCGTAGTGCTTGGCCAGCGCCTCGATCGTCTGGCGATAATACGGCGACTGCCCCTTGGCCCAGGGCGCGATCGCGCCCTTCAGCAGCGGCAACCCCTCGTCGGGCACGATCAGCCGCGGATCGAAGAACAGCTCCACCCCCAGCCCGTCGCAGGCCGGACAGGCTCCGAAGGGCGCGTTGAACGAGAACAGCCGCGGCTCGATCTCGGGGATGGTGAAGCCCGAGACCGGGCAGGCGAACTTCTCGGAGAAGGTGATCCGCTCCGGCTCCTCGTCCTCGGCCACCGCGGTCTCCAGCACCGCGATCCCGTCCGCGAGATCGAGCGCGGTGCGCAGGCTGTCCGCCAGCCGCGTCTCCAGCCCCTCGCGCACGACGATGCGGTCCACCACCACGTCGATGTTGTGCCGGTACTTCTTGTCGAGCTCTGGCGGGTTGTCGAGATCATGAAAGACCCCGTTCACCTTCACCCGCTGAAAGCCCTTCTTCAGAAGGTCCTGGAATTCCTTGCGATACTCGCCCTTGCGGTCGCGCACGATCGGCGCCAGCAGATAGGCCCGCGTCCCCTCGGGCAGCGCCATGGTGATGTCCACCATCTGGCTGACCTGCTGCGCCTCGATCGGCAGCCCGGTCACCGGGCTGTAGGGCACGCCGACGCGCGCGAACAGCAGCCGCATGTAGTCGTAGATCTCGGTGACCGTGCCGACGGTCGAGCGCGGGTTCTTCGAGGTCGTCTTCTGCTCGATGGAAATCGCCGGGCTGAGCCCCGAGATATGATCCACATCCGGCTTCTGCATCATGTCGAGGAACTGCCGGGCATAGGCCGACAGGCTCTCGACATAACGCCGCTGGCCTTCCGCATAGATCGTGTCGAAGGCGAGCGACGACTTGCCCGACCCCGACAGGCCGGTGATCACCACCAGCTGGTCGCGGGGAATGTCGACATCGATCGACTTCAGGTTGTGCTCGCGCGCGCCGCGGATCTCGATGAACTTCTGTTCCGGCATTCTGCCCCGTCTCCGGCAATCCCGCCTAGATAGTGGCGACGGCGGGAAATGCGAGTCGACAATTGAGAACAAACCGGGATCATCTGCAAGGACAATCGCGCTGCTGACAGGACGGTGTCAGGAACCCGCCGACAGGCGGCGCGATTGTCCCCGGCCCGGCGGGTGCAGACGCCGGGCCGATCGCAGGCAGGCCGCGTGTCAGCCGCCACTCGCGGGCGCAAGTGCCAGGACCTTCAGGTCGGGGCCGTTGAAGCGCACCGCCCCCTCGCCCTCTGGCTCCTGGTAGACCACGAACCGGAAGGCGCTTGCCGGCTCGCTCAGGCGCAGGCCCGCCGCGCCGAGTTCCTGCCCCTGGTTCAGGAAGTCCTCGAGCACATAGGTCGTGACGACGATGCCGGTGCGGACCAGATCGCCCTTCGCCTCGCCGTCGTTCGTCCCGTCAAGCACCTTGTAAGACCCGAGCACCTGCCCGGCGTCATCGATCGCCGAGACCTGCACATCACCGCTCAGGCCACGCTCCCAGATGAACAGATGGTCGGTCGGATGATCGAAGCTCAGCTCGAAGACCGTGGTGCCGGGGTTCTCGCGCGTGGCGATGATGCTGGTGAGATTGAGGTTCCCATGGTTTGCCACCAGGTCCTCGGCGGTCGGCGTCGTGGTGGTCACGCCCTCGCCCACCCACTCGTCCACATCCGCACCGATGCCCCGTCCGGCGGCGAGGTTGTTGCCGCCGCGCCGCGCGTCCACCGCGTCGTCCAGCACGATGCGCGCGCCGGTGACCAGTTGCAGCCGCTCAGCCGGATAGGTGACGCCGTTCACGCTGACCGCGTCGAGGCGTATGTCCCCGACGTTCGGGTTCACCTGCCCCTGCCGGTCACCGCTCGGATAGGTGTATGGCGTGGGATCGAAATCGGGGTTCCGCGATGCGGAGGTCTGGAACACGAACGGGCTCAGGATAATGGCGCTCGGGGCGGCGGCTTCGCTCTGGGCGCCCGCCGCAGCGGACATCAGCGGCAGTGCGATGGCCGCCAGCGCAAGACTTCGTTTCATGGTGTGGCATCCTTTTTTCCGGCGGGGGAACAGGCCGGTAACCGATGCTACGAAGCATTAATACATTAGGTCTATCGGGATTATATTTTTATCGGCGGAAAGCGCGACCGCCCGTTCGTCCTGTCCCAAGCTTCCACCGGAGAAAGCTCGCCTGCCCGGGGAACTTGGCGCCCGGATCCCGCGGCGAATCACCGCGGGGCGGTCCCCCGCCGGATCAGCCGCCTGCCAGCGCCGCGATCGCGCCGGCTGGCATCACCAGCGCCCCGGCCCGTCCGGGCACCGGCCGGAACCCGAGCCGCTCGAACCATGCCGCCGCCCGCGCGTCCGGCGCATCCGTCATCAGCGCATCGACCGGGGCATGCAGTCCGACCGCATGGGTGCGCCTGATCGCATCGACGACCAGCGCAGCGCCGATCCCTCGGCCCTGCACGCTGCGGTCGACGGCGATCCGCCCGAGCTTCAGCACCGGCACCGGCGCGTTGCGGCCGCCGCCGAGCGGCAGATCCTCGCGCCGCACCGACCCAGCACCCAGCGTGTAGAACCCCAGCACCTGCCCGTCGGCCCCGGCGGTCACGAGGCATCCCGCCCGGGCACCGCCCTGCGCCCGCCCCTGCCCGCGCAGCCAGCGGTCGAGGCCGGCGTGCCCGCAGTCGAAGGTCGCCACGTCATGCTCCGCACCGATGGGCGCCGGCGCACGCAAGCTCATGCGGCGTCCCAGGGCTTCGGGCTCGCCGCCACGGCAATGGCTCCCGCGGCCGGTCCGGCGCCCTCGTCGAGCACGGCGCGCAGAGCCGCGACCGCTTCCGGCGGCCAGGCCTGCACCAGCTGGTCGAATGCCACTGCCTCGGCCCTCTCCAGGGCCGCCGCCAGCACGAAGGCGCTGCGGGTGACGCCGGCGATCTCCGCCGCCGCGTCGATCTGGCGCAGATCCGCCGCGCGGATCCGCAGATGCACCTGTTCCTGCGCCACCGTCCGAGCCATCCGGCCTCCGCCATCAATATGATCCGCCGCGCAGGCTACGGCGTGCCGAGAGAGCTGTCTACACATTGTGTAGACAGCCTCTAGATCAAACGATGTCAACTACTTGGCCACCGCCCAACGTTGGGCGTGCTCAGGCTCGCCCGATCCGCTCCACCAGAAGGGCGAAGAACGCCGCTTCGCCCTGCACGGGATCGGTGTCGATGATGACGCGCGTCAGGCCGCCTTCAGCAGCCCGCGCACCAGCTTCTCGTAGTCGCCGGCGATGCCCCGGGTCAGTGCACCCACCTCGAAGGTGAACTCGCCAATCGAGCCGACGGGCGTGACCTCGGCCGCAGTGCCGGTCAGCCAGCACTGCTCGAAGCTCTCCATCTCGGCCGGCTCGATATGCCGCTCGATCACCTCGATGCCGCGCTCCTTCAGCATCTGCACCACGGTCTGCCGGGTGATGCCGTTCAGGAAGCAGTCGGGCTTGGGCGTATGCACCTTGCCGTCCTTGACGAAGAAGACGTTGGCCCCCGTCGCCTCGGCGACATAGCCGCGATAATCCATCATGATCGCGTCCGAACAGCCCCTGGCCTCGGCCTCGTGCTTGGACATGGTGCAGATCATGTAGAGCCCGGCCGCCTTGGCGAAGCAGGGGATGGTCTCGGGGCTCGGCCGCTTCCACTTGGAGATGTCGAGCTTTGCGCCCTTCATCTTGGCGTCGCCGTAATAGGCGCCCCATTCCCAGACCGCGATCGCCATGCGCACCGGGTTGCGCGCGGAGGCAACGCCCATGTCGGGACCCGAGCCGCGCCAGACCACCGGCCGCACATAGGCGTCGGCCAGCCCGCTCGCCGCCAGCGTCGCGGCCTTGGCCGCCTCGATCTCGTCGGCGGTGTAGGGATGCGGGATGTCGAGATAGTCGCAGGACTTCAGCAGGCGCTCGGTATGCGCGCGGCTCTTGAAGATCTCGCCGCTGTAGGCGCGCTCACCCTCGAAGACGGAGCTGGCGTAGTGCAGCGCATGGGTCAGCACATGCACCTTGGCCTCGCGCCACGGCACGAAGCTGCCGTCCAGCCAGATGACCCCATCCCGATCGTCGTAAGCACCCGCCGCCATGGCCGTTTCCCCGATTGTGCGCCGCGGCGCAGGATGCGCGCGCGACAGATTCTTTCCCTCTAGGAGGCGTCGGGTAGCATTTGGCCCTTGGAATGTCAACAAGCCTGACATAAACTGTGACCAAACGATCCCGGGAGGGGACATGGCCAGGCGCGGTTTTTCGAGCAATCCGACGCGGAGCGAGCAGCTCCTGTTCCTGACCGACGACCAGCTCCGGCAGGGCATCGAGCTGATGTTCTTCGCCTACCGCGGCTTCACCGCCGACCCCGACCGCATCCTCGAGACGCGCGGCTACGGACGGGCGCATCACCGGGCGATCCACTTCATCAACCGCAGCCCCGGCCTGACCGTGAACGAGCTGCTGGACATCCTCGCGGTGACCAAACAGAGCCTGAACCGGGTGCTGCGCCAACTGGTCGAGGACAAGCTGGTCGATAGCCGCGTCGGCACCATCGACCGCCGCCAGCGCAACCTCTACCTCACCGACTCCGGCCAGGCGCTGGAACGCGAGCTGACCGAGGCGCAGCGGCGGCGGATGCGCGCGGCCTTCTCCAACGCCGGCCCCGAGGCGGTCCTGGGATTCCGGCGGGTGCTCGAGGAGATGATCGACACCGATATCCGCGAGCGGGTTCTGGGGGCTATCGAAGGCGCGCGTCCGTGAGCGAGGCGGCACGGCCGCATATCCTCGTCGTCGACGACGACGCGCGGATCCGGGAGCTGCTCAAGAAATTCCTGGCGCGCAACGGCTTCATCGTCACCCCGGCGCGGGACGCCCGCCATGCCCGCGCCCTCCTCGAAGGGCTGGAATTCGACCTGATCGTGCTCGACGTGATGATGCCGGGCGAGGACGGCGTGGCGCTGACCGAAAGCCTGCGCGAGACGATGACCACGCCGATCCTGCTCCTGACCGCACGCGGCGACGCCGAGGACCGGATCCGCGGCCTGGAGGCGGGGGCCGACGACTACCTGCCCAAGCCCTTCGAGCCGCGCGAGCTGTTGCTGCGCATCGGCGCCATCCTGCGCCGGGTGCCGAAGCCCGCACCCAAGGCCGCGCCCCCGCGCTCGCTGCAGCTCGGCGAGGTGCGCTACGACATCACCCGCGGCGAGCTGTGGCGCGGGCGCGACCCGATCCGGCTGACCGCGACCGAATCGACCCTGATGCGCGTCTTCGCCGCCCGCGCGCACGAGCCGGTCTCGCGGCAGGAGCTGGTGGAGGATCTGGGCGGCGGCATCGCCGAGGCGCAGGAACGCGCCGTCGATGTTCAGGTCACCCGCCTGCGCCGCAAGATCGAGAGCGACCCCAAGACGCCGCGCTACCTCCAGACCGTGCGCGGCGCTGGCTACATGCTGGCGCCGGACTGAGCGCCCGCCACCGGCGAGGCAATGTGCTCGGAACGGAGGCCGATCCCGAACAGGCGCGCGGTCAGTCCCTGCAGCCGCGGCACCGCGTCGATGATCCGCGCCGGCAGCGGCGGGCGAAGCGGGCCTTCGCCGTCGAGCGCCCGGCGCACCACCATGTTCTGCACTGCCACCTGCACCCGCTGGGTCATCCGCGCGGCAAAGGCCCGCCGGCGCTGCACGGCCAGCAGATCGTCGAGCGGCGGGCAGCCCGCGGCCAGGGGTCCGGCCAGCAGGTTCGCCGTCGCGACCGCATCCTGTACCGCGAGGTTCACGCCGACCCCGCCAACCGGCGACATCGCATGCGCGGCGTCCCCGATGAACAGGATCCCCGGCCGTGCCCATTCGCGCAGCCTGTTCACCGTCACCGTCAGCAGATGCACATCGTCCCAGTCGCGGACCGCCCCGATCCCCGGCGCAAGCATGGGGGCGAGCGCGGCGACATCGGCACGCAGCGCATCGATGCCGCGGGCGCGGATCCCGGCGGCGCTGCCCTTGGCGATCACGTAGGCACATTGCCAATAGTCGCCACGATCGATGGTGACGATCATCCGGCCGGAGCCGATGCGCAGCAGCATCTCGTCGCCGGGCCCATGCTTGTCCACGCGGAACCAGAGCACGTCCATCGGCGCGCCGATTTCCTCGACCTCGAGCCCGGCCTGCTGGCGCAGGACCGAGTTCCGCCCATCGCAGGCCACGGTGAGATCGGCGCGGATCTCGACCTCGCCCTCGGGGGTGGTGGCCCGCACGCCCGCCACGCGCCCGCCCTCGCGGATCAGCCCGGTCGCCTCGGTCCGCATCCTGACCGAAAGGGTCGGGAAGGCCTGCCCCTTGCCGAACAGGAAGTTCAGGAAGTCCCACTGCGGCATGAAGGCGATGAAGGGATGGGCGACGTCGAGCCGTGACATGTCGGCGATCCGCACTTCGGTGTCGCCGAACTGGGCGACCAGGCGCGTCAGGGGCTGGTGCGGCAGCTTCAGGAACTCATCGCCGAGGCCGAGCTCGTCCATGAGCTGCAGCGTCGAGGGATGCACCGTGTCGCCGCGAAAGTCGCGCAGGAAATCCGCGTGCTTCTCGAGCACCACGACATCGATCCCGGCGCGTCCGAGCAGGTAGCCCAGCATCATGCCCGCGGGACCGCCACCCACGACGCAGCAGCGTGTCCTCAGCCGGCCGTGATCGTCGTTGGACATTGCAGGCCTCCGCGGGCAAGGCCCGGATGCCCGACGGACTAAGCCTCGCGCACGAAGCTCAGATAGTGCGGCCGGCGGCCCGCGGCCAGCGCCTTGGCCTCGTACCTGGTCCCCGGCCAGTCGGGCCAGGCGCGGGCATGGTCGGGGCCGCACTCCTCATCGAGGCGGAACACCTCACCGGCCGCCACCGCCGCGAGGGCGTGCTCGACATATTCCGGAATGTCGGTCGCGAGGCGCAGGACCGCCCCGGGCCGCATCACGCGGGCGAGCAGCGCGAGATTGGCGGGGTGCATGAACCGCCGGTCCACATGCCGGGACTTCGGCCAGGGATCGGGATAGAGCAGGAAGGCGCGCGCCACAGAAGCGCCCGGCAGCAGCTCGATCAGGTCCCGCGCGTCGCCGGGGTGCAGGCGCAGGTTCTCCACACCCTCGTCCTCGATGCGCATCAGCGCCATGGCCACGCCGTTGATGAAGGGCTCGCAGCCGATCAGCCCGACCTGCGGGTTCGTCTTGGCCTGATGGACCAGATGCTCGCCCCCGCCGAAGCCGATCTCCAGCCACAGCTCGCGGCCGTCCGGGAACAGGACCCGCGGATCGACCGGCGCCCGCGCCGGGTCGCCAGCACGCGCCACGCCGGGTACGGCGAGGCGCGGCAGCAGTTCCTCGATCAGCCGCCGCTGGCGCGGCCGCAGGGTCTTGCCGTGCCGCCGCCCGAAGAACTTGCGCCACTTCTCGACGCGGAGCGCAGCTCCGTTCGTGCCAACGGGCATGACAGCGACCGCAGCCTCAGACCGCGCCGCGCAGCGCCTCGACGAGATCGGTGTTCTCCCAGGAGAAGCCGCCGTCACTGTCGGGCTGCCGGCCGAAATGGCCATAGGCCGAGGTGCGCTGGTAGATCGGCTTGTTCAGCCCCAGATGCGTGCGGATGCCCTTGGGCGTCAGGTCCATGACCTTCGCCAGCGCCGCCTCGATCGCCCCCTCGGGCACCGTGCCGGTGTCCTGGGTGTCGACATAGATCGACAGCGGCCGCGCCACGCCTATCGCATAGGAGAGCTGGATCACGCAGCGCTTGGCCAGACCGGCCGCGACGACGTTCTTGGCCAGATAGCGCGCGGCATAGGCGGCCGAGCGATCGACCTTGGTCGGGTCCTTGCCCGAGAAGGCGCCGCCGCCATGCGGGGCCGCGCCGCCATAGGTGTCGACGATGATCTTGCGCCCGGTCAGGCCCGCATCGCCGTCCGGCCCGCCGATCTCGAAGCTGCCGGTCGGATTGA
>CAYLHK010000037.1:0-24582 GCA_964383295.1 uncultured Rhodovulum sp. | reverse complement strand
GGTTGAACCAGACGTATTGCAGGAGGTTGTCGTACACCGGCAGGCCCTGCCAGTCAGGGAAGAACGCCTCGAGAAAGCTCTGGTCGGTGCGCCTCCAGAAGGCGCCGGGGGCATCGAGCGCGTCCAGCATCGCCGCGAACGTCGCCGGGTCCGGCCGCGCGGTGAAGACGCCGGAATTCAGCCGGCGGAAATCGGCGAGGCTCTCGTAGACGTTCGGGGCGGCGGAGAACTCCGGGTAGTCGAACAGCCGGTCGATCGGGCGCAGCACCAGCGCGTCGGCATCGATGAACACGACGCGCGCATAGGGCAGCTGCCACAGCCGCAGCTTGACGAAATTGTCGAGCGGCGTGTGGAAGGCCGGCTTCTCGCCCTTGGTAAAGGGATTGCGCCCGTGGATCTGCGATTTTGCATGGGCGGCGTTGAAGGCGTCCGAGGTCGGCAGAAGATCGCAGCGCGCGAGCCGCGCCCCCAGCGCCGCGAGCGGCGAGAGCTCGCCCGCACCGTCGGTATGCAGGACCACGATGTCTGCCGTGGTGCCGGTCAGCCGGATCGAGCGGATAAGCGCCACGGCGCCGGGCAGATAGGCGGCGTTGGTGACGAGGGTGACAAAGGCGCGGTCGCCCCGCGGCCCGCGGTCGAGCCGGGGGGCGCCGTCGCTCAGGACACCGATTTCAGCCCCCGGTGCTCGGGATCACGCTCGACGCGGGAGCCCAGCTCGCGCGTCCAGGCAGAGACGCAGGGGATGCGCGAGCGATCGACGCGGTACGCGTACTTCTTCGCCACATCGACCACCTCGGCCAGCAGGCCCTCGCGCAGGGTGATCGGATCGAGGCCGAGGCCGAGGAACTGGTCGTTCTTCACCACCAGGTCGTTCTCGGCCGCCTCCTTGCGCGGATTGGGCAGAAAGGCGATCTCGGCGCCGGTCTGCTCGGCGACGATCTGGGCCAGGTCGCGGACCCGGTGGGTCTCGGTCATCTGGTTGAAGATCTTCACCCGCTCGCCCCGGTGCGGCGGCTCGGAGAGTGCCAAATCGATGCAGCGCACCGAGTCCTGGATGTGGATGAAGGCGCGCGTCTGCCCGCCGGAGCCGTGGACCGTCAGCGGATAGCCGATGGCGGCCTGGATCAGGAAGCGGTTCAGGACCGTGCCGTAGTCGCCGTCGTAGTCGAAGCGGTTGATCAGCTGGACGTGGCGGCGGGTCTGCTCGGTGTGCGTGCCCCAGACGATGCCCTGGTGCAGGTCGGTGATCCGGAGGCCGTCGTTCTGGGCGTAGAACTGGAACAGGATCTGATCGAGGCTCTTGGTCATGTGATAAACCGAGCCCGGACGCGTCGGGTAGAGGATCTCCTGGGTGACGGTGCGCCCGTCCATGGTCTCGATGCCGACCGGCAGGTAGCCCTCGGGGATCGCCGCACCCACGGTCGAATAGCCGTAGACGCCCATGGTGCCGAGATGGACCAGATGTGCGTCGATCCCGGTCTCGACCAGCGCCGCCAGCAGGTTGTGGGTGGCCGAGACGTTGTTGTTGACCGTGTAGGTCTTGTGGCGGTCGGACTTCATCGAATAGGGCGCGGCGCGCTGCTCGGCGAAGTGGATGACCGCGTCGGGTCGGTGCTCGGCCAGCCAGGCCTTGAGGATCTCGTAGTCGCGGGCGAGGTCGATCAGGTGAAAGCGGATGCGCCGCCCGGTCTGCGCGTGCCAGATGCGCGTGCGCTCCTGGATCGAGTCCATCGGCGTCAGCGACTGCACGCCGAGCTCGGTGTCGATCCAGCGCCGGCTGAGGTTGTCGAGGATATGCACCTCGTGCCCCTGGTCGGAGAGGTGCAGGGATGTCGGCCATCCGCAGAAGCCGTCGCCGCCCAGAACCGCGATCTTCATCGTGTGTGCTCCAGCCTTGTCTCGCCCCGGGATATAGCCGTTCTTTGTGACGGCCTTCCGACAGGATCCTTGCCCCATCGAGAACACCTTGCATGCTATATCGTTCCCCGTGCTCGCGCCAGACGGCGGAACGTGGCGCGTCAGGGGGCCGGGCGTTGGGGGCGGCGTCCCGGCCGTCCCGGGGCCGGGGTCGCGGGCGCCGGTACCGGCTGGACGAGGCCGGCGGAGATGATGAGCTTGGCCGCGTCCTCGATCGGCATGTCGAGCATGATCACGTCGCGGCGGGGCACGTAGAAGAGGAATCCGTTGGTCGGGTTGGGCGTGGTGGGCATCAGCACGGTGAGGATCGTGTCGTCGGCCACGTCCTCCAGCCGGGTGCCGATCTCACCGCGCGCCTCGGTGGCGACGAAGGCGATCGACCAGATGCCCTTGTGGGGATACTCGATCAGACAGGCCTGTTTGAAGGAGTCAGCCGTCGGGCTGAACATCATCTCCATCATCTGCTTCATGGCCATGTAGATGGAGCGCACCACCGGCATGCGCTCGACCACGAGCTCGCCGTAGTGGATGACCCGCCGCCCGATGAAGCCCTTGGTCAGCGCGCCGACCAGCGTCGTGAACACCAGGAAGACGATCAGGCCGAGGCCGAAAATGTTGCGGCCGAAGACGTTCTCGGGGTTGTAGCGCGCGGGGATCAGCGGAACGATCCGCGCGTCGACGAAGGCGATGATGATCCACAGCAGGTAGACGGTTACGAAGGCTGGCAGCACCACCACGAGACCGGTCAGGAAGTTTCTGCGCAGCCGCTGCGGGAGGGGCGTGCGGGGCGCGCGCCGGGCGGGTCTGCGGGGCATGGGCGGGTCCTCAGGGGTGCGGTGAGCCTAAGATCTCCGGCGGGGGCACACAAGAACTCCGGTGCCAAACGCAGGGCGTCCCACGTTGTTACGCTGACATTCACACTGAAAACATTGGATAATCACGCTGTATATACAATGTATATACAGCGTTGCCATGGCATTACCCGGCCAGTTCCACCGCGATCCGCGCCGCCAGCCGGGCGTTGTTGCGCACCAGCGCGACATTGGCCGCCAGCGCCGCGCTGCCGGTTGCCCGCCCGATGGCGTCGAGCAGAAAGGGCGTGACCGCCTTGCCGCCGACCCCGGCGCGCTCCGCCTCGGCGAGCGCCGCGGCGATATGGGGCGCGATGGTCTCGGCGGGGATCTCCGCCTCGGCCGGGATCGGATTGGCTATAAGCTGCCCGCCCGGCAGGCCGAGGGCCGCGCGCATCCGGTGGGCGCTCGCGATCGCCGCCGGCTCGTCGAGGCGCAGCGGGCTCGGCAGACCGGAGCGGCGCGACCAGAAGGCGGGAAACTCGTCCTGGCCGACGGTGATCACCGGCACGCCCAGCGTCTCCAGTACCTCGAGGGTCGCCGGCAGGTCGAGGATCGCCTTGGCGCCGCTGGCCACCACGCTGACCGGGGTCGCGGCGAGCTCGGTCAGGTCGGCCGAGATGTCGAAGCTCGTCTCGGCCCCGCGATGCACGCCGCCGATGCCGCCGGTGGCGAACACTTCGATGCCGGCCAGCCGTGCGACGATCATCGTGGCGGCGACGGTGGTCGAGCCGGTGGCGCCCTCGACCAGCGCCACGGCAAGGTCGGCGCGCGAGAGCTTGCGCACATCGCGTGCCGCGGCGAGCCGCTCCAGCTGGCCCGCGTCGAGCCCGACATGCAGGCGCCCGTCCAGGATGGCGATCGTGGCGGGCACCGCGCCGCCGTCGCGCACCTCGGCCTCGACGGCGCGGGCGGTCTCGAGATTGGCCGGCGCCGGCATCCCGTGGGTGATGATGGTCGATTCCAGCGCGACCACTGGCCGGCCGGCGGCGCGCGCGGCCGCGACCTCGTCGGAGAGAGTGAGGGGCAGGGTGGTCATCGGCTACTCCCGGCTGACATGGGCGGCGGCGGCGGCAAGGGCGGTCTCGAGCGCATCGCCATCCTCGATGCCCCTGAGGCGCGCGTCGACATGCGCCGCGACAAGGGTATCGCCTGCGCCGGTGACGCTTTTCAATGCCACCGGGGGCGGGCGGCGCTCGATGATGCGTCCAGCCCCGAGCCAGGCTGCCGCATCTGCGCCGCCGGTGATCAGCGCCGAGCCGAGCCCCAGGGCGGCGAGGGCCCTGGCCGCATCGGCGGCGCCTGCGACGGGACCGCCGACGATCGCGGCCGCCTCGTCGAGATTGGCATAGAGCGTCGTGCCGGGACGGCGCAGCGCCGGGCGCAGCCGGGCGGCCTTGACCGGGCTCGCGGCGACGAGCGCAAGCGGCGGCCCTTCGGGCAGCCGCGCCAGCACGGGCTCGGGCAGATTGCCGTCGATCACCAGCATCGCGGCCCCGGCACAGGCCGTGGTGAGCCGCTCCAGCAGCGCATCCGCCTCGCGCTCCAGCGCCGTGCAATCTGCCACGGCGGCGTAGAGCGCGCCCTCGGGCGTCTCGATGGCGAGATAGGTGTCGGTGGCGCCGGCGTGGCGCAGCAGATGGCCGGTGCCGATTCCCGCTTGCCGGGCGGCATCGGCAAGCGCCTCGCCCGCGGCGTCCCGCCCGACGACCGCCAGCAGCACCACGGCACGGGCGCGCGCCGCCAGGGCGGCCGCGACGTTGAAGGCAACGCCCCCCGGCCGCCGCAGCACATGGCCAGGAACGTCCGCGCCAGGCGCCAGCGGCGCCGCCGCGCGGGCCAGCACGTCCCAGTGTGCCGCACCGAAGCAGACGACCGCTGGCCGGGCGATCGCGGCGGGATCGGTCGTCGCGGCCCGGCCGGGTGTCAGCCTGTCGTTCGGGGCCATCCGCGATCTCCGTGTGACGCGGGCGGGACCCTACACGCGCGCGGGGTGCGGGCGCCAGACTGTCGCGTCAGGGCGCCACCCCCCCCTACGAAGGTCTGGCCTACCAATGTGGGGGCTGCCCCAAGCCCGCCGTTAAGCGATTTTGAACGCTTAATGAGCGTGGCGGCGCGTCGTGGCGGCGTGCCCGGCGCGACAAGGCAGCCAATCGGAGGGATGAAACACATGGCGTATGCGGCAACGGGGGACGAAGCGGTCCGCCCGATGACCAGGGAGGAGCGGAAGGTCATTTTCGCGTCCTCGCTCGGCACGGTTTTCGAGTGGTACGACTTCTATCTGTACGGCTCGCTCTCTGCCGTCATCGCCATGCAGTTCTTCTCGGGCGTCAACCCGACGGCTGCGTTTATCTTCGCGCTGATGGCCTTCGCCGCCGGCTTCGCGGTGCGCCCGTTCGGTGCGATCTTCTTCGGCCGGCTCGGCGACCTGATCGGCCGGAAGTACACCTTCCTGATCACGATCCTGATCATGGGCCTGTCGACCTTCCTCGTCGGCCTGCTGCCCAACTACGCCTCGATCGGCATCGCCGCGCCCATCATCCTCATCTGTCTGCGACTGCTGCAGGGCCTCGCCCTCGGCGGTGAATACGGCGGTGCGGCGACCTATGTGGCCGAGCATTCGCCGCAGGGACGCCGCGGCTTCTACACCTCGTGGATCCAGACCACGGCGACCCTCGGCCTCTTCATGTCGCTCCTGATCATCCTCAGCGTGCGCGCCTCGATGTCGGTCGAGGACTTCAACTCCTGGGGCTGGCGCATTCCCTTCCTGGTCTCGATCGTGCTGCTCGGCATCTCGGTCTGGATCCGGCTGATGCTGAACGAGAGCCCAGCCTTCAAGAAGATGAAGGAAGAGGGCAAGACCTCCAAGGCGCCGATCAAGGAGAGCTTCGGCGAGTGGAAGAACCTCAAGATCGTGCTTATCGCGCTCTTCGGTCTCGTCGCGGGCCAGGCGGTCGTCTGGTACACCGGCCAGTTCTACGCGCTGTTCTTCCTGACCCAGACGCTCAAGGTCGAAGCCTATAGCGCCAACCTGATGATCGCCGCCGGCCTCCTGATCGGCACCCCGTTCTTCGTCTTCTTCGGCTGGCTGTCGGACAAGATCGGCCGCAAGCCGATCATCATGGCGGGCCTGGTGATCGCGTGCCTTACCTACTTCCCGCTCTTCAAGGCGCTGACCCACTACGCCAATCCGGCGCTGGAAGAGGCCATGTCGGCGACGCCCGTCGTCGTGACCGCCGATCCCAACGAGTGCTCGTTCCAGTTCAACCCGGTCGGCACCTCGGCCTTCACCTCGTCCTGCGACATCGCCAAGTCGGCGCTGGTGCGGCGGGGCATCCCCTATGAGAACGTCGCGGCGCCGGCGGGCACGGTGACGACCATCGCGGTGGGCGACACGGTGATCGAGTCCTACTCGGCGGTGCCGGTCGCCTCGACCGAGGTGAATCTCGGCCACGGCCCCTCGACCTCGTCCACCCCGGCCGCCGATGCGCCGGAGGCCGCGGCCGACGCCGAGCCGGTGCAGACGCCGTCCGAGCGGTTCAATGCCGAACTCGCTGCGGCACTGGACGGCGCCGCCTATCCGGCCCAGGCCGATCCGGCGCGGGTCAATACGCCCATGGTCATCCTGATCCTCGGTATCCTGGTGATCTACGTGACCATGGTCTACGGTCCGATCGCGGCGATGCTGGTCGAGATGTTCCCGACCCGGATCCGCTACACTTCCATGTCGCTGCCCTATCACATCGGCAACGGCTGGTTCGGCGGCTTCCTGCCAACCACCTCCTTCGCGATCGTGGCCGCCACGGGCAACATCTACTCGGGCCTCTGGTATCCGATCGTGATCGCCGCCGCGACCTTCGTCATCGGCATGCTCTTCGTGCGCGAGACCAAGGACCGCGATATCTACGCCGACGACTAGGGTCCTCCCACCCGTGACGTCGGTGCATGGCGCGGCCGGATTTCCCCCGGCCGCGCCTTCTTTTGTGAGGGGTCGCATCGTGAACCGGCGGTGGCAGGTCCTGCATCACGGGCTTGCCTTGCGTGGTCCCGCCTCCGATACTGCCCGGAAAACCGGGCTTCTCGGGGGGGAGATGCCACAACAGATCCTGATCGCGGATGACCACCCGCTCATGCGCTCGGCACTGCGCCAGGCGGTCGAGCAGGCTTTCGGCGGCGTCGAGGTCGTCGAGGCCGCGCGCTACGAGCAACTCTGCTCGGCGGTCGAGGAAGGGGCGGAGCCCGACGTCATCCTGATGGATCTGCACATGCCGGGGATGAACGGCTTCATCGGGCTGATGATGCTGCGCTCGGACTACCCCGAGATCCCCGTCCTCGTTGTCTCGGCGGCCGAGGACACGGGCACCATCCAGCGCTCGATCGACTATGGCGCCTCGGGCTTCGTGCCGAAATCCGCACCCATCGGCCAGGTCGCCGATGCGATCCGCGCCGTGCTCGGCGGCGGGCTCTGGATCCCCGACACCGGCGCCACGCCGGACCGTGCCGAGGCCGCCATCGCCGAGCGCATGGTCAACCTGACGCCGCAGCAGCTGCGGGTGCTCGCGGGCATGGCCGAGGGCAAGCTCAACAAGCAGATCGCCTTCGAGATGGCGATCGCCGAGCAGACGGTGAAGGACCACGTGACCGCGATCCTGCGCAAGCTCGGGGTGTCGAACCGCACCCAGGCGCTGCTGGTCGCCAGCCGGCTGGCGCTGCGCCCGCCGCCGCCGCCGGAATAGCGCCCCCGCCGCCGCGGGCTGCCCATCGCGCATGCGCGGTCCGCCCCGGGCTGCCCTATGTCTGAACAATTGCGATGGGAGGGCTGCCCCCGGCACGCGCGGGCTTGACGCGCCGCCGCACGGCCGAAAGGCTGCGGCTATTCTGCGAAGGAGTGTCCGGGAATGTATGTCGAAGCCTTCATGCGCCGCGCCGTGGCGATATCGGCAGATGCCTTGGGGCAACCTGGCCTCGAGCCCTTCGGGTCCGTCGTGGTGAAGGACGGCAAGATCGTCGGCGAGGGCATCAACCGCTCGCTCGCGAACCTCGATCCGACGTCCCATGGCGAAACCGAGGCGATCCGCGACGCCTGCCGCAACCTCGGCACCGTCGATCTCTCGGGATGCGAGCTCTACACCTCCTGCGAGCCCTGTGCGCTCTGCGTGGCGACGATGGCGATCGCCGGGATCGAGAAGCTCTACTACGCCGCCTCCATGGGCGACGCGGACGAGGCCTTTGCGGTACTGACGCCGTCGCACCGCCATCCGATCGACGTGGAGGTGCTACGCACCGCCTGCTGCGCCGGAACCCACGATCGCGCGGCATTGCCGGCCGAACAGGCCATGGCAGCGGAGGCGAGCGCGGTTCTGCGGCAATGGGCATCGGCGCAAAGCGGTTCATGAGCGGATCAGAGTTCGACTTCCGCAGCCTTTCGCCGCGGGACCGCTAAAGGCCGATGATCGGCGCGATCGGGCGCTCGCGCGAGATCATCCTGGGCGAGATCCTTGCTGCCCATCTCGCCGAGGCCGTGGTGGACGGCCGGCTGCGCATCGATCCCGCCGCGCTCGACCCCGCCGCGCGGCTTGGGGGCGACACCTGCTGCACGACGCGCGACCAGTTCGAGATGGCGGCGCCGTCGCTCGAGGCGTGGCGCGAGGCCCGCGCCACCGGGTGATCTCCGGGCCGTCCCGGCCGTGCCACCGAACGGATGTGGCATGGACGCTGGCGTGCGGGAAGACTAAGGCTACGCCGACAGACGAAGCGGACGAGGCTGCCCGGGATGCTGGGACTGACTGCGCTTGAACTCGCGCGAATCCAGTTCGGGTTCACCATCTCCTTCCATATCATCTTTCCCGCCATCACGATCGGGCTGGCGAGCTATCTCGCCGTGCTCGAAGGGATGTGGCTGTGGAAGAAGGAGGAGGTCTACCGCGACCTCTACCACTTCTGGTCGAAGATCTTCGCCGTCAACTTCGCCATGGGCGTCGTCTCGGGCCTGGTCATGGCCTATCAGTTCGGCACCAACTGGAGCTACTTTTCGGCCTTCGCCGGCTCGATCACCGGGCCGCTGCTCGCCTACGAGGTGCTGACGGCCTTCTTCCTCGAGGCAGGCTTTCTCGGCGTCATGCTCTTCGGCTGGAACCGGGTCGGGCCGTCCCTGCATTTCGTCTCGACGATCATGGTGGCGGTGGGGACGCTGATCTCCGCGACCTGGATCATCGCTTCGAACAGCTGGATGCATACGCCCCAGGGCCACGAGATCATCGGGGGCGTGGTGGTGCCGGTGAACTGGTTCGAGGTGATCTTCAACCCCTCCTTCCCCTACCGCCTCATCCATATGGTGATCGCGGCCTTCCTCTCGACCGCGCTCTTCGTCGGCGCGGCAGGGGCCTGGCACCTGCTGCGCGGCCGCGAGAACGTCCGCGTGCGCAAGATGTTCTCGATGGCGCTCTGGATGGTGGTGCTGGTGACGCCGGTACAGATCCTCGTCGGCGACCAGCACGGGCTGAACACGCTCGAATACCAGCCGGCCAAGATCGCCGCGATGGAGGGGCACTGGCGCAACGAGCCGGGCGCGGGGATGCCGCTCATCCTTTTCGGCTGGCCCGACATGGCGGCCGAGGAGACACGCTGGGCAGTCGAGGTCCCCCGGCTCGGCAGCCTGATCCTCACCCACAGCCTCGACGGGCAGATCATGGGCCTTTCCGAATTCGCCCCCGAGGACCGGCCCAATTCCACCATCGTCTTCTGGACCTTCCGGGTGATGGTGGGGCTCGGAATGCTGATGCTGGCGCTCGGGTTCTGGGGGGTCTGGCTGCGCTGGAAGGGCGATCTCTACGACAACCACTGGTTCCTGCGCGCGGCGGTCTGGATGGGGCCGTCCGGGCTGATCGCGGTGCTTGCGGGCTGGTACACGACCGAGATCGGCCGCCAGCCGTGGATCGTCTACAACGTCATGCGCACCGCGGATGCGGTGTCGGACCATTCGGCGCTGGCGCTGTCGATCACGCTCGTCACTTTCATCGCCATGTATTTCGCCGTCTTCGGGACCGGCGTCGTCTACATGCTGAAGCTGGTGGGCCGCGGCCCGCAGGTCTGGGAGGAGCCGCCGGTGGATGACGACGGCCCCGACCTGCACAAACGCCCGGCGCGCCCGATGTCGGCCGCGCCCGACGACCCCGAGCGGACGGGAGGCTGAGCGACATGGACATGGGCATCGACCTTGCGCTGCTCTGGGCCGGCATCATCGCCTTCGGGCTGATGATGTACGTGATCATGGACGGGTTCGATCTCGGGATCGGGATCCTGTTTCCCTTCGTCCCGGCGCGCGACGATCGCGACGTGATGGTCAACACGGTCGCGCCGGTCTGGGACGGCAACGAGACCTGGCTGGTCATGGGCGGCGCCGGGCTGATGGCGGCCTTCCCCATGGCCTATGCGGTGATCCTGAGCGCGCTCTATCTGCCGCTGATGGCCATGCTCGCCGGGCTGATCTTCCGCGGTGCCGCCTTCGAGTTCCGCTTCAAGGCCGACGAGGCGCACAAGCGGCTCTGGGACTGGGCCTTTGCCGGGGGCTCCTATGTGGCGACCTTCGCGCAGGGCATCGCGCTCGGCGCCTTCATCCAGGGGTTCCACGTGGTCGACGGCGCCTATGCCGGCGGGCTGATGGACTGGCTGAACCCCTTCACCCTGTTCACCGGGCTCGGCGTGGTGCTCGCCTATGCGCTGCTGGGCGCCACCTGGCTGGTGATGAAGACCGAAGGGCCGTTGCAGGCGCGGATGCGCGCGCTGGGCCGGCCGGCGGTGCTGATCCTGCTGGCGGCGATCGGCGTGGTCAGCATCTGGACGCCGCTCCTGCACGACGCCGTGGCGGCGCGCTGGTTCGTGATGCCGAACCTCGTGCTCTTCGCCCCGGTGCCCGTGCTGGTCCTGCTCTGCTCCTGGGGCGTGTTGCGGTCGCTGGACGCCGGCGCCCAGGCGCTGCCCTTCGTCCTGGCGCTGGTACTGGTCTTTCTTGGCTATTCGGGGCTGGCGATCAGCCTCTGGCCGAACATCATCCCGCCCGACATCTCGATCTGGGACGCCGCTGCGCCGCCGCAGAGCATGGGCTTCGCGCTGGTGGGCGCCTTGTTCATCATTCCGTTCATCCTGATGTACACCGCCTGGTCCTACTACGTCTTCCGCGGCAAGGTGCGGGCGGGCGAGGGCTATCACTGATGGCGGCGGGCGCACCCCAGGGCGCGCGCCTCTGGCTGCGCCGGGTCGGCTGGCTGGTGCTGATCTGGACCCTCAGCGTTGGGGCGCTTGTCGTGGTTGCGGTGGTGTTTCGCCTGCTGATGGGGCTTGCCGGGCTGACCGTCTAGGGGGGGCGTCAGGCGCTCTCCGGGTGATTGCTTCGCCCGCATCGGCTCCTCTTCCGAACCCGCTCTTGCGAAGCACTGCGTCGCGCGGATTTGTCGACGGGCAAATCCGCGAAGGAATGTGCCGGAGCCGCTTTCAGACCGCCACCGAATGCCGCGCGGTCCCTTCCGCAAGATACCGGTCGAAGGCCGAGGCAACGACGCGCGCAAGTCCCTGTCCCTGCGCGGTCAGCGCGACGCGCGCGCCGGCCCGGGCAAGCAGGCCGTCGGCCGCCAGTTCGTCCAGCGCCGGCTCGGCCTCCGCCCACCAGGAGTGTTCCGCCCCGAACAGCCGCCCGGCGGCGGCGAGATCGATGCGGCCCTCGCACATGATGCGCTCGATCACATGTCCGCGCAGCCGGTCGTCGTCGTCGAGCACATGCCCCCGCGCCACCGGCAGCCGCCCTTCCGCCACCGCCCGCGCCCAGGCGCCGGTCTCGGCGATGTTCTGCACGTGGCCCTGAGGCATTCGCCCGATCGCCGTGGCGCCGAACCCGATCAGCGCCTCGGCCATGTCGGCCGTGTAACCCTGGAAGTTGCGCCGCAGCCGCCCGCGGCGTGCCGCAACGGCCAGCGCATCACCGGGCAAAGCGAAATGGTCGATGCCGATCGCCTGGTAGCCGGCGGCAGCGAGCCGCCCCGCCGCCGCCGCGGCCTGAGCGGCCCGGGCCGCCCCATCGGGCAGCGCCGCCTCGGGGATCATGCGCTGGTTCTTCGCCACCCAGGGCACATGCGCATAGCCGAAGAGGGCGATCCGCTTGGGCGCCATCTCGACGCAGGTGGCGACCGTGTCGGTCAGGCTCGCCACGCTCTGATGCGGCAGCCCGTAGATCAGGTCGAAGTTGATGCCTGCAACCCCCGCCTCGCGCAGCGCCTCGACCGCGCGCGCCACCATCGCGGGTGGCTGGATGCGGTTGATCGCGGCCTGCACGCGCGGATCGAATTCCTGCACACCGAAGCTCGCGCGGGTGAAGCCCGCGGCACCGATCGTCGTCACCATCGCCGCGGTTAGCGTGCGCGGATCGCTCTCGATCGCGATCTCGGCCCCTGGCACGATGTCGAAGCGCGCCCGCACGCGGTCCATCACGCGCCCCAGATCGCCCGGCTCCAGCGCCGTCGGGGTACCCCCGCCCCAGTGCAGATGTCCGACCCGCATCCGCCCGGGCAGGGCAGCGGCCACCAGCTCGATCTCGGCCAGCAGGCTCTCGACATAATCCGCCACCGGCTCGTAGCGCGCGGCCAGCTTCATGTTGCAGCCGCAGTACCAGCACATCTGCCGGCAGAAGGGCACATGCAGGTAGAGCGACACCGGCGCCTCCGTGGCCAGCTCGCCCAGCCAGCCGCGATAGGTCGCTGCCGGAAAGCCCGGCCGGAAATGCGGCGCCGTCGGATAGCTTGTGTAGCGCGGCACCGCGCGGGCGGCATGGGGGACGGTGGTCATGGTCATGCGGTCTCATCACCCGGGCGGTGGCGAGCATCGTTGATATGGGTCAAGCCAGGGAAATAATCGCGATCAAATCATTATGTATTAGAATAAGTATCTGAAAATTTTCCAGTTTGATAACATACTCTTGGCCTTTCAGTGTCACGAAAGATACACAGCATATTCACGCACGGCGGTGCCTGGAGAAGTGAGATGAATCTTTGGGGCAGGGCGAAGCATGGCGTTTCATGGCGCTTGAAGCGGGTTCGCAGGCTGTTCGCAACGGCCGGACGCCGCGGGGATTCCCCGGCCACCGTTGAGCGGCGCGAGCGTCCGGGCCAGCGTTCCTTCGAGGAGGGGCTGATCCAGTCGAGCTTCCCGATCGACATCGTCTACACTTGGGTGGACATGGAGGATCCGGAGTTCCGCGAGGTTCTCAACGCGCACCTTCCACCCGGCGCCGAGACCAATCGCACCACCATGTCGGCCGCCCGCTTCGCCTGCCATGAGGAGCTCCGCTACTCACTGCGCTCGATCGAGATGTATGCGCCGTGGTACAGCCACATCTACCTTGTGACCAACGGGCAGGTGCCGCACTGGCTGGCCAAGCATCCCAGGCTCACGGTCGTCACCCATGACGAGATCCTGGCGCCCGAATACCTGCCGACATTCAACTCGCATGTCATCGGCAGCGCGCTTCATCGCATTCCCGGCCTGAGCGAGCACTATATCTACTTCAACGACGACGTGATGCTGCTGCGGCCGATCCCGCGCACCGCCGCCTTCACCGACGCCGGGCTTGCGCATGGCTTCATCAGCATGAACCGCATTGGCAACGGCCCGCCGGTGCCCCATGAAACCGCGACCGAATGGGCGGCCAAGAACGCACGTGACCTCCTGCTGCGCGAGCACGGGTTCTGGTTCGACCGCCGCCTCACGCATATGTTCCATCCCCAGCGGCGGTCTGTCGCCGAGGAATGCGAGCGTCTCTTCGCCGACGAATACGACCGCTTCCGGCGCAACCGCTTCCGCCAGGTGGACGACGTTCTGTGCTGCAGCTTCCTGCACCCCTACGTCGGCTACATAACCGGACGGGTGATGCTGTCGCATGATCGCGGCGTCTATGTTCGCGTGCGTGAGGCTTCAGCCCGCAACGCCTATCAGCGACTGATCGATACCCGGGCCAATACGAAGGGCCGCGCCGTCGTCTGTCTCAACGACTACATTCCGCCGGAGGACGAGGCGCCGGACTACGCCGAGGCCCTGACCGCATTTCTCGAGCAGTACTATCCCAGGGCCTCGTCCTTCGAACGCCCGTCCGAAGCGGAGACGGCGGCACCGGAAGGCGAAGTGGCTCCGCCGCTCATGCGCGCGGCGGAATAGGCCGCCGGGACAAGGGGCGCCGCGCGTGCGGCGCCCGATGGTCCGATTACCCGCGATACGGCGGTCCGGCCTTCTCCATCACCGCGGCATAGTCCTTGAGGATCTGCACCACCCGCGCCGCGCGCTCGCTCTGACCGGCGATCTCCTCCCAGAACTCCTGCGCCGCCGCCTCGACGGTGCCCCATTCCTCGTTCGGGATCGTCGTCAGCTCCAGGTCGCCCTGGGTGCGGTAATGCGCCTCGCCCCACCAGTACCAGCGCTGCCGGTAGTAGTTCGAGCTGTCGATGCACAGCTTCCAGAGCTGCTGCAGATGCGCGGGCACCTCGTTCCAGCGATCGGTGTTCACGAAGTTGCTGCCGATCCAGGCGCCGTTGATGTTGTTGGTCAGGTAATGCGTCAGCACGTTGTTCCAGCCGACCGAATGGATCTCGGTCGCTCCGCACCACCAGATGCCGTCGAGCTCGCCCGTCTGCACCGCGACCTCGATGTCCTCCCAGGGCAGGGTCACCGGGACCACGCCGAAGCGGGTCAGGAACCGGCCCGCGGTCGGGAAGGTGAAGATGCGCTTGCCCTGCAGGTCGGAGAGGCTGTTGATCGGCGCCGCGGTCCCGAGGTTGCAGGGGTCCCAGGCGCCCGAGCCGAGCCAGGTCACCCCGGTGCCGGCATAGGCCTCTTCCCAGATCTCATTCAGCCCGTAGTTGTGAAACAGCGCCGGAACGTCGAGGCTGAAGCGGGTAGCGAAGGGGAAATAGGCCCCGAACACCGCCACATCCACCGGCGAGCCCATGCTGTCGTCGTCGGACTGCGCCGCGTCGAGCGTGCCCTGCTGCACGGCGCGGAACAACTCGCCCTGCGGTACCAACTGGTCGGCGGTGTAGAGCTCGATCACCATCTCGCCGTTCGCCGCGGCGTTGAAGGCGTCGACCGATGGCTTGATCACGTCCTCGGCCAGCGCCGCGCCGGCATAGGTCTGCAGCCGCCAGGTGATCGGCGACTGCGCCTTCACATAGGGCGCCGCCAGGGTGGAGGCGCCCACCGCGCCCGCGCCGGCGAGCCCGGCCCGGGTCAGGAATGTGCGTCTGTTGGTCATGGTCCAGTCTCCCTGTTGTTATGAGTGGATCGCTCAGCGCAGCCGGATCTGCTGCGGCAGCCAGAGCGCGATCTGGGGAAAGATCATGATGATGACCAGCCCCAGCAGCATGATCGCCACGAAGGGGACGATGGACCGGTAGATGTCCATCAGCGAGATCTCGGGCGGCGCCATCGCCCGCATGAGGAACAGGTTATAGCCGAAGGGCGGCGTGATGTAGGCGATCTGGCAGGTGATCGTGTAGAGCACCCCGAACCAGATCGGGTCGAAGCCCAGCGTGATCACCAGCGGCACGTAGAGCGGCGCCACGATCACCAGCATGGCGGTGTCGTCGAGGAAGATCCCCATGATCAGGAATGAGACCTGCATCAGGATCAGGATACCCCAGGGCCCGAGGCCCCAGCCCTCGATGAAGAGCCGCGCCAGCGCCCGCCCCGCCCCCAGCCCGTCGAAGACCGCGGCGAAGGCCAGCGCCGCGAGGATGATCCACAGGAACATCGCGCTGATGGCCAGCGTCTGCCGGGTCGAATCCTCCAGCACCTTCCACGTCAGCCGCCGCCGCAAGGCCGCGGCCAGCGTGGCGGCCGCCGCGCCGACGGCCGAGCTCTCGACCAGGCTGGTGACACCCATGATGAACAGCCCCATCATCGAGAAGAAGATGATGAAGGGCAGGATCCCCACCCGCAGCAGCGCGAGCTTTTCGCCGAGCGGCATCGCCCGGTCCTCGGGCGGCACCGGCGGGCCGAGCTCGGGGTTCAGCCGGCAGCGGATCCAGATGTAGATCATGAACATCAGGGCCAGCATCAGCCCCGGGAAGACCCCGGCCAGCCACAGCTGCCCCACCGGCTGGCGCGCGATCATCGCGTAAAGCACCAGCACCACCGAGGGCGGCAAGAGGATGCCGAGCGTCGATCCTGCCTGCACCACGCCCGTGACCATGCGCTTGTCATAGCCGCGGCGCAAAAGCTCCGGCAGGGCGATGGTTGCGCCGATCGCCATGCCCGCGACCGACAGCCCGTTCATCGCCGAGATCACCACCATCAGCCCGACGGTGCCGATGGCCAGACCCCCGCGCAGCCCCCCGAACCACACGTGGAAGGCGCGATAGAGATCGTTGGCCATCCCGGATTCGGAGATCATGTAGCCCATGAACACGAACAGCGGCAGCGTCAGCAGCGGATACCAGTTCATCACCGTGATGGTGGCGTTGAACGGCATCTCCTGCCCGCCCTGACCCCAGAGCAGGACCGCGGCCACCGCACCGACGAAGCCGATGGCGCCGAAGACCCGCTGCCCGGACAGGAGCCCGAGCATCATGCCCGAGAACATGACGACCGCGATCATTCCGGGTGTCATGGAATCTCCCTGCCGCGCAGCCGCGCAAGGTCGCGGAAGAAGAAGGCGATGGTCTGCAGCACCATCAGGAAGATCCCGAAGGTCATGATGATCTTGATCGGCGCCATCGGCGGGCGCCAGGCCGACGAGGCCCTCTGGTTCCATTCCAGCGCGTACTGGGACGAGGAAATCCCGCCCATCAGCAGAATTATCAGGAAGGTGAGCAGGCAGACCGAGGTGATCGTGTCGGCAAACGCGCGCCCGCGCAGCGTCCAGCGGCCGTAGAGCAGGTCCATGCGCACATGCGCGTCGATCTGCATCGACCAGGCACCGCCGAGGATGAAGTAGCTCGCCAGCAGGAACTGCGCCATCTCGACGGTCCAGAGCGGCGGGCGGTTGAAGCCGGTGCGCATCACCGCCGAATAGAGCAGCACGCCTGCCATGACGAACAGCAGGTACATGGCGATGCGCCCGACCACGCGGCCGACCGCCTCGACGATGTGCACGTAGAGAACGACCGCCCTAGGCAACGGCCTGGCCTCCGGCCCGCGCCCGCGCGGCATGATGTGTACCCTGGCTCAACCCGACTGAAATCCCGTAACCGCCCCCGATCCTTACAGATGCGCCTTGCCAGTCAAGAAGTTTCGGGCGCCGCAGGCAGCCTGCGCATATCGGCGGTTGAAGCTCGCTGCGGCGGTCTGATCGGCATGGTTGCCGCGGCCTCGCCATGTCGCCATCCGGACCGCGCCGCCTTGCCGCCGCCGGGCGCGGCGATATGCTGGACGCAGGCACGCGGCCGCGGGGAGGCGGGACATGAAACGCTCCGAAGTCAACGAGATCATGCGCGCGGCGGACGAGTTCATCCGCTCCTTCGGCTTCCGTCTGCCTCCGTTCGCCTACTGGTCACCCGACGAGATGCGCGCGCGCCAGGGGCAGATCGCCGGCATCACCGACGCCCGGCTCGGCTGGGACATCACCGACTACGGCCAGGGGCGCTTCGACCAGCTCGGCCTCTTCCTCTTCACCGTCCGCAACGGCTCCGAGGCCGACCTGCGCCGCGGCGGAGGCATGTGCTACGCCGAGAAGATCATGATCTCGCGCCAGGATCAGATCTCGCCCATGCACCGCCACATCGTGAAGGCCGAGGACATCATCAACCGCGGCGGGGCGATGCTGGCGCTCAAGCTCTACAATTCCGACGCCCATGGCGAGATCGACCGCAAGACCGACGTGACCGTGGCAACCGACGGCGTCCCGCGCACGCAGGGACCGGGCGAGGTGCTGCGCCTCGCGCCCGGCGAGAGCGTCACCCTGATGCCCGGCAACTGGCACGCCTTCTGGGGCGAGGGCGGCGACGTGCTGATCGGCGAGGTCTCGACGGTCAACAACGACCTGACCGACAATGTCTTTGCCGAGCCCATCGGCCGCTTCGCCGCCATCGACGAGGACGAGCCGCCGCTGCATCTGCTGGTGTCGGACTACCCGCAATGGCTGGCGACATGAGCGCCAAGCGCCCGCCGGCCGGCCCCGGCCTGCGCATCCGCCTGGTGCTCGCCCCCGGGCTGATGGTCGGCCCGGGCAAGGCGGACCTGCTCGAGGGGATCATGGAGACCGGCTCGATCGCCGCCGCCGGCCGGCGGATGAAGATGAGCTACAAGCGCGCCTGGATGCTGGTGGAGACGCTCAACGCCAGCTTCCGCGAGCCGCTGGTCACGGCCAGCCGCGGCGGCAGCACGCGCGGCGGCGCACAGCTGACCGACCTCGGCCACGAGCTCCTCGCCGCCTATCGCGCCATGGAGGCCAAGGCGGCCGAGGCCGCCGCCGCCGAGATCACCACGATCCGCGCCGCGGTCCCGCCAGTGAAGGCGAGGTCCGCGCAGGGCTCGTGATCGAGCGCCGGTTCTGCTGTATGCAGGTCCTGCGGCCGGAAGCAGTCCGGCTGGATAGTCGGGAACATGCGATGACATTGAGGATTGAGGCGCCGGCGCGCCGCCGGACCGCGCCGCTGGTGGCCGCCGCCGCCCTGCTGGCGGCGCTGGGGACGGCTGCGCCGGCCGCCGCCCACAACCATACCGGCGACGCGATCGCCGCGGGCGTCGTCGGGGCGGCGATCGGCGCTGCACTTGCCAACAGCGCCCATCGCAGCCACGAGCGCGAGCGCAGCAGCAGTCATCACTGGAGCCCCAAGCCGGGCGTGACCTGCTACGATCGCCAGGCTGCCTGCTACCACAACGACGGCAGCTTCGCCGCGCACATGACCTGGGAGATCTACGGATGAGCCGCGTCACCGCGCTTGCCGCCGCCGCGCTCGCCACAGCCATCGCCTGGCCGGCGCTCGCCGACGACCACCGGCTGGACGCCGCCTGGGATGCCGCCATCGCCGAAGAGACGGAAACCGTGCTCCCGGCCGTGCAGGCGACGCTGAACCTCGTTGCCTATCACGCCGCCGTGGCGCGGCTCTGCGATGGCTTCGCCGTCGACGAGGCGAAGATCACCGCCGCCAGCAACACGGCCGTCAACGACATCCTGACGGGGCTCGAAGGCGACGAACTCGCCGCCCGCCATGCGGCGCTGCTGATCGACATCGGCACCCGACACGGCCTCTTCCTCGCCGAAGGCAGCCTCCAGCCCGAGACCTTCTGCCAGCAGGCGGCCGAGGTCCGCGACGACGAGACCTTCGAGGACTTCTGGCGCTGAGCTTACGCCCGCGGGCGGCTCAGGCGCCGTCCATGGGCCCCGCACCAGGCCGGCGCGGCACCAGCGCGCGCACCAGCGCCGGCATCTCCAGCACACCGACCGGCGGCCCGCCGCGGGACGTGACCCGGTAGCGACGGTCGAGGTCCCCCCCGGACAGCGCGATCACGCTCTCGAGCGTCGCGTCCTGGTCGATCTCCCCGGCCACCTCGCCCGCCACGGCGCCCGGGCGCATCACCGAGCGCACCCGCAGCACCCGCGCGCGGTTGATGTCGCGCACAAAGTCCTCGATGTAGGGATCGGCCGGGTTCAGCAGGATGTGCTGCGGCTCGCCCTGCTGGACGATCTCGCCGTCCTTCAGGAGCACCAGGTGGTCCGCGAGCTTCAGCGCCTCGTCGAGGTCATGGGTGATGAAGACGATCGTCTTCTTCAACTCGCCCTGCAGCTCCACCAGCAGGTCCTGCATGTCCGTGCGGATCAGCGGATCGAGCGCCGAGAAGGCCTCGTCCATCAGCATGATCCCGGCATCCGAGGTCAGCGCCCGGGCGATGCCCACCCGCTGCTGCATGCCGCCCGAAAGCTGATGCGGATAGTAGCCGCCGTAGCCTGCGAGCCCGACGCGGTCGAGCCATCGCTCGGCCTGCGGCTGGTAGTCGCGCCGACGCACCCCGTCGATGGCCAGTGCGAGCCCCGCGTTCTCCAGCACCGTGCGATGCGGCAGCAGCGCGAACTTCTGGAAGACCATCGACATCGTGTCCCGTCGCAGCTGGCGCAGCCGCGCCTGGCTCCAGCTCAGGATGTTCTCGCCGTCGACCAGCACCTCGCCGGCCGTGGGTTCAATCAGCCGGTTCAGATGTCGGATCAGGGTCGACTTCCCCGACCCCGACAGCCCCATGATGACGGTGATCCGTCCCTCCTGCATGTCGACGTTGATGTCGCGCAGCCCGAGCACGTGGCTGGTCTGCTCCAGCAGCTCCGGCTTGCCCATCCCGGCACGCACCTTGCTCAGCGCCGTCTCCGGATCGGGGCCGAAGATCTTGTAGAGGTGCCGGATGGCGATCTTCACCCGCCCCGTCGCGGTCTCGCCGTTCTTCTCCTCGCTCATGCCCCTCTCCTCAGCGATGGCTGTTGCTGGCGTCGATGCGGGCGAGCGCGGCCTTGGTCACCCGGTCGAGCATGATGGCGAGCAGGACGATCCCGACGCCCGCCACGAGCCCGGTGCCGAGCTCCAGATTGCGGATGCCGCGCAGCACCAGCACCCCGAGGCCGGGGGCCGAGACCAGCGAGGCGATCACAACCATGGCGAGGCTCATCATGATCGTCTGGTTGACGCCGGCCATGATGTTGGGCAGCGCCAGCGGGATCTGCACGCCGAAGAGCTTCTGGCGCGGGGTCATGCCGAAGGCGTCGGCCGCCTCGATCACGTCGCGGTCGACGAGCCGGATGCCAAGATCAGTCAGCCGCACCACCGGCACGATCGCATAGAGAATGATGGCGATTCCGTAGAGCTTGGGCTCGGTGACGGAGAACAGGAAGATCAGCGGGATCAGGTAGACGAAGGGCGGCAGCGTCTGCAGCATGTCGAGCACCGGCGTCACGCCCCGCTGCAGCCGGCCGCTGCGCGACATGGCGATGCCGATCGGCACGCCCAGCAGCACGCAGATGAAGGCGCAGACGAAGATGATCGCGAGCGTCTGCATCGCGGCGGTGTAGTGGTCGACGAAGGCGAGCAGGCCGAGCGAGACGAAGACGATCGCCACCACCTGCCAGGACCGCGCCACCAGCCAGGTGATGACCAGAAGCAGCGGCAGCATCACCCACCAGGGCGTCGCGGTCATCACCCACAGCGCCTCGCGCAGCATCCAGCTGAGCGGCTGGGTCAGCGGATCGACGACCACCCGCAGGGCATCGCGGATGCCGAGGAACCCGCGCTCCAGCCCCACGGTCAGGTCGCGCGATTGCGGGATGGCGGCGCAGGCCCGGTGCAGCTCGTCGAGCGAGGGGAAGGGCAGGTTCCAGCCGCTGCCGCCTCCGCTGCCGGCCGCGCCGCCGCGTGTGCGGGCCAGCAGGTCGGCCATGGAGGTCGGGCCGCCGGTATCCGCGCCGTTGCACCAGTCGCGCAACCCCAGCGCGTCGAAGATCCGGTCATATGCTGCCATGCATCGTCCTCTGGCCCGCCCGCGGCGGACCCGCTTCCACCATCATGAAAAACACCGGCGACGCCGCACGGGGCGCCGCCGGCTGGATCGGCTTCGGTTCAGCCTACTGGAACAGCGCCGAGAGCTCGCCGCGTGCGTCCTCTGACAGCCATTCCGACCAGACGTCGGGATAGCTGGTCAGGAAATGCACCGCGACCTCCTCGGCCGATGCCGTGTTCTCGTCCTGCCAGGCGAGGAGCTGGCTCATCACATCGGTCTCGAAGACCATGTTGCGGAAGAACTCGGCCTGCTCGGGGTTCGTTTCCACGAAGTCCGCGGTGACCGAGGTCAGGATCGGCGCGGCCGGGAAGTCCGACACCTGCGGGTCGGGGGCGTCGGGGTTCTGCAGCGGTGCGAAGGCCGCCTCGTCATAGGCGCCGATCTCGATCCGGGTCATGTCGTACTTGCCGAGCGGCACGGTCGGCCCCCAGTAGTAGCCGAACCACGGCGCCTCGTCGGTCACCGCCGCGCCCATGGACGAGGCCAGCGTCTCGCCCGAGCCGTGGTTGAACACCTCGATGCCCGAGGATTCCAGATCCAGCGCCCGCACCAGGTTGTCGTTCACCACCCGGCAGCCCCAGCCGTCGGGGCAGTTGTTGAACTGCCCGCCGACCAGCTCGGGATTGGCCATGATCCCCTCGATCGTGGTCAGCTCTGGATGCGCCTCGGCGAGATAGGTCGGGATCCACCAGCCCTCGACCCCGCCCGGCTCGAGCACATTGGCCAGCCGCACCATCGTGCCGGCGTCCTCGAGCCGCGTGTAGGCCTCGCCGGCCGAGTTCAGCCACAGGTCGGTCACCACGTCCGGCTCACCGTTCTCGGCGACGGAAGTGATGGCGGGGATCGTGTCCGAATTGACCAGCGCCACCGTGCAGCCGTAGCCCTGCTCGAGAAGGAACTTGGCCACCTCGGTGATCACCTCGGCCGAGGCCCAGCCCATCTGGGCGATCGAGATGTCACCGCAGTCCGAGCCGTCCTGCGCCAGCGCGGCCCCGGAGACCAGGCTGCCCGCGAGGCCGACGGCCGCGATCGTTGCTGTTCGCTTCATTGTACTTCCTTTCGGTCTTTTGGAATTGGCCGAGACGGAAACGGAAGTAGGGCGCGCCGCGCGGCCCAATCCGACTGAAACTCCTGAGTCGCACCCGTGAAGATTTCGGCAATCTGCCGACGACAAGCGTCCTTGGACACTCGAGAGGGTTCACGAATTCTCTCGGCCATCCCGACGTGTTAAAGGCTCAGGCCCCGAGCGTAAACCTTATAGTTTCCGCCGCACCGGCTGATCTGGCGCGGCTGCGCGGATTGCGAGTGGCTGGGCATGAGCTTTCAACCCGGACGGGACCCCTCGCCAGCCCGAAAAAGCGAAGGGGCCGGTGTTTCCACCGGCCCCCGTTTTCGTTGTCAGAGCATGCCGCCCGCGATCACTCGCGGTTGCCGAAGAGCGACAGCAGCATCATGAACATGTTGATGAAGTTCAGATACAGGCTGAGCGCGCCGAGGATCGCGGCCTTGCCGAGATACTCCGCACCCTGGGTGCCGGCGAGCTGCAGGTACTCGGACTTCAGCCGCTGCGTGTCATAGGCGGTCAGGCCGGCGAAGATCAGCACGCCGAGCACCGAGACCGCGAACATCAGCGCCGGCGAGCCGAGGAAGATGTTGACGATCGAGGCGACGATGATGCCGATCAGGCCCATGAACAGGAACGAACCCCAGCCCGAGATGTCGCGCTGCGTGGTGTAGCCCCAGATGCTCAGCGCCGCGAAGGAGATCGCGGTGACCAGGAACATCTGCACGATCGACATCCCGGTGAACACCAGGAAGATCGAGCTGATCGACAGACCCATGACGGCGGCGAAGGCGTAGAACACCGTCTGCGCCGTGCCCGCGGACATGCGGTTGATACCGGCCGAGATGCCGAAGACGAACAGGAGCGGCGAGAACATGATCAGCCACTTCAGCGGCGACGCATAGAGCGCCACACCCAGCGAGGTGAGGTAGCGGCCCTCACCGATCATGTATTCCGTCGGCGTGCTCGATACCGCGAGGCCCGAAACAGCCCATGCCGCCAGCGCGGTGATGAGCAGGCCCACGGACATCGTGGCATAGACCTTGTTCATATGGGCGCGCAGACCTTCGTCGATCTGCGCGGTGCGGACCCCGGCGCCGGTGCGACGGATAGTCTGGAATTCGGCCATTAATTTCCCTCCGTTGGGCGATTCTTGCCGCGGAACACCCCGCGGTTCCGACGGGAATATCGTGCAGATGCCTCGCTTTTTCAACAGGAAGCGGGCGCGCCACCGATAAAATCGACCTGATCGGGCGTCATTCCCGCGCGCGCAACACCCGTGCCGGGCTGGCGCCGAGCGGGCGCAGCGCGAAGGCAAGCCCCGCGATCAGGCTCGCCAACGCCCCGCCGGCGACGATTCCCAGCGCCGAGACCGGCTCGAAACGGAACGTCCCGCCCATGACCGCGCTCGTCACCCACCAGCCGGCGATCCCGCCCGCGACGATCGCCACGGCCCCTGCCGCCGCGCCCGTCAACCCGGCGCGCAGCGCGAAGCTGGCGAGGATGCGCCCCCGCCCGGCGCCCAGCGTCTTCAAGACCGCCGCCTCGAACACCCGCCGCCGCTCGCCGGCCGCGGCGGCCCCGACCAGCACCAGAGCGCCGGTCACCAGCGTCGCCAAGGCGCCCCAGCGCACGGCCGAGGCCAGCGTGTCGATCGTCCCCACCACCTGCTCGATCGCCTCGCGCACGCCGACGCCGGTCACGTTCGGATAGGCGCCGGCAACGGCGCGCATCAGCGGTGCCTCGGCCTCGGGCTCGGCATAGACGGTGGCGATATGGGTATGGGGTGCGCCGGCCAGCGCGCCCGGGTTCACCAGCATCAGGAAGCTGATCCCCATCGACTGGAAGCGCACCTCGCGGAAACTGGCGATCGTGGCGGTGATGTCGCGGCCGAGGATGTTGACCGTCACCGTATCGCCGAGCTTCAGGCCCATCTCGCGCCCTTCTTCCTCGGAGAAGCTCATCAGCGGCGGCCCCGCATAATCCTCGGGCCACCATTGGCCTTGCGTGATCACCGTGCCCGGCGGCGGCGCGGCGGCATAGGTGACCCCCCGGTCGCCGTTCAACGCCCAGTGCGCCCCGACTACGTCGCGGGCGGGGCGGTCGTTGATGCGGGTGATGATGCCGCGCAGCATCGGCGCCGTCTCCACCTCGGTCACCCCCGGCTCGGCCGCGCTCGTCTCCAGGAACCCCGGCAGCTGATCGTTCTGGATGTCGACGAAGAAATAGGCCGGC
>CAYLHK010000036.1:0-24793 GCA_964383295.1 uncultured Rhodovulum sp. | reverse complement strand
CGATTGCAAGAAATTTTGCGACTCTCGGTTTCCGGGAAAGTAACGGCAGGGCCGTGCAGACGAATATGGAACGCGTACATATGCGTTCCATACGCTTTCCATATCCGCAGAATCCGCCGTTAACCCGGCCCCGGCGCATGCGGCTTGCGCCATTCGCTGCAATGCAGCATCATGCCGCGATGCGGTACTGCCGGCCTGTCCGGCCGGCGGGGCAGGCAGATGCGGTTTGCGGATTAGTCGTTCTGGATCAATGCCATGGCTTGCGTGACAACCTGTTGCACCCGGGGGGCGGCATGACCGAGACCAAGCGCGACAAGCCCTGGCTCTTCCGCACCTACGCCGGCCATTCCACCGCAGCCGCGTCCAACGCCCTCTACCGCACCAACCTCGCCAAGGGCCAGACCGGCCTCTCCGTCGCCTTCGACCTGCCGACCCAGACCGGCTATGACGCCGACCACCCCCTCGCCCGCGGCGAGGTGGGCAAGGTAGGTGTGCCGGTTAGCCATCTCGGCGACATGCGGACACTCTTCGCGGGCATCCCGCTCGCTTCGATGAACACCTCGATGACGATCAACGCGACCGCCGCCTGGCTGCTCGCGCTCTATGTCGCCGTGGCAGAGGAGCAGGGGGTCGATGTCACCCAGCTGCAGGGCACGGTCCAGAACGACATCATCAAGGAATATCTCAGCCGCGGCACGTACGTCTTCCCGCCGGCGCCGTCGCTGAAGCTGATCGCGGATGTGGCGGAGTACTGCTTTCATTCGGTCCCGAAATGGAACCCGATGAACATCTGTTCCTACCATCTGCAGGAAGCGGGGGCGACGCCCGAGCAGGAGCTGGCCTTTGCGCTGGCCACAGCGACGGCGGTGCTTGACCAGGTGCGCCCCCAGATCGACGAGGCGGATTTCCCCGAGATCGTCGGGCGCATCTCCTTCTTCGTGAATGCCGGCATCCGCTTCGTCACCGAGATGTGCAAGATGCGCGCCTTCGTCGATCTCTGGGATGAGATCGCCGAGCGCCGCTACGGCGTCGAGGATCCCAAGCTGCGCCGCTTCCGCTATGGCGTGCAGGTCAACTCGCTGGGCCTGACCGAGCAGCAGCCCGAGAACAACGTCTACCGCATCCTCATCGAGCTGCTTTCGGTGACGCTGTCCAAGCGGGCGCGGGCCCGTGCGGTACAGCTCCCCGCCTGGAACGAGGCGCTGGGTCTTCCGCGGCCCTGGGATCAGCAGTGGTCGCTGCGGATGCAGCAGATCATGGCCTATGAGACCGATCTGTTGGAATACGGCGATCTCTTCGACGGCAACCCGGTGGTCGACGCGAAGGTCGAGGCGCTGAAGGTCGGCGCCCGGGACGAGCTTGCCCGCATCGACGCGATGGGGGGCGCGGTGGCGGCGATCGACTACATGAAGGCCTCGCTGGTCGCGGCCAACAGCACCCGGCTTGCCCGCATCGAGAGCGGCGAGACGGTGGTCGTGGGCGTGAACCGCTTCACGGGCAGCGAGGCCTCGCCGCTGACCGCCGGAGATGGGGGCATCCTGATCGTGGACGCGGCGGTTGAGGCCGACCAGGTCGCGAGCCTCGCGGCGTGGCGGGCAGCGCGCGATACGGGCGCGGTCGAGGCGGCCCTGGCCGGGCTGCGCGCGGCGGCGGTGGAGGGGCGCAACATCATGCCTGCTTCGGTCGCGGCGGCGAAGGCGGGGGCGACGACCGGCGAATGGGGCCGGGTCATGCGGGATGTCTTCGGCGAATATCGGGCCCCCACAGGCGTCGGTCGGGCGGCCGCCGCACCGACCGGGGATCTGGACGGGCTGCGGACGGCGGTCGAGGCGGTGAGCGCGCGGCTGGGGCGGCGGCTGAAGTTCCTGGTAGGAAAGCCGGGGCTCGACGGCCATTCCAACGGGGCTGAACAGATCGCGGTGCGGGCGCGGGATGCCGGCATGGAGGTCGTCTATGAGGGGATCCGGCTGACGCCCGCCCATATCGTCAACGCGGCGCTGGAGGAATCCGTGCATGTGGTGGGCCTGTCGATCCTGTCGGGCTCTCACCTGCCGCTGGTCGCCGAGGTGCTGGCGCAGATGCGCGCCGCGGGGCTCGACGACATCCCGCTGGTGGTGGGCGGCGTGATCCCCGAGGCCGATGCCGAGATCCTGCGCGGGCTGGGGGTGGCGCGGGTCTACACGCCCAAGGATTTCGAGCTGAACCGGATCATGCTCGATATCGTGGATCTGGTCGACGGACGGGCCAGCGCCGCGGCCTGAAAGTGTGCCCGGCACGGGGTGGGCACGCGTGCCCATTTTTCAACACGTTGAAATAACATAGGTATTCAGAGCCATTTACCATTAGGAAAGCTTCATGAACGAGCGCGGGCACGGCTGAGCGCGCCGGTCCGCTCTCGACAACCATCGGCCCGCCGGGCAGATATCGGCCATGGATATCCGCCCCGCCACACCCCAGGACGACGACGCGATCTGGGCGATCCTCGAACCCGTGTTCGCCGCCGGCGAGACCTATTGCCTGCCGCGCGACATCGACCGGGCGGGCGCACTCGACTACTGGGCCGGCGGCAGCCACGCGGTCTTCGTGGCCGCGGACGGGGGCCGGGTGCTCGGCACCTATTTCCTCTGTCCCAACCAGCGCGGCGGCGGCGCCCATGTCGCCAATGCCGGTTTTGCCACCGCGCCGGAGGCGCGGGGCAGGGGCGTCGCGCGGGCGATGCTGGCGCATGCGCTCGAGATCGCGCCGGCCCGCGAGTTCAGGGCGATGCAGTTCAACTTCGTGGTCGCCACCAACACCCGCGCCATCGCGCTCTGGCAGGCGGCGGGCTTCGAGACCGTCGGGCGGTTGCCCGGCGCCTTCGCGCACCCCACCGCCGGCGAGGTCGATGCGCTGGTGATGTACCGCCGGCTCTGACTCAGCGCCGACGCTGGCGGGCGATGGTCCCGACGAGGTGTACCAACACACCCAGGATGACGAGCAGGCATCCGATCGCCTCGCCGCGGGTCAGGGTCTCGCCGAGGAGCAGATAGCCCGCCGTCAGCCCGATAACCGGGATCAGGAGCGCGAAGGGCGTGACCGTCGCGCTGTCATAGAGCGCCATGGCACGCACCCAGAGCGTATGGGCGGCAACCGTGCCGAACAGGCCGAGAAAGAGCGCCGTCGGCAGGGCGGCGGGGATGGCGCGCCAGGTATCGGCGGTGATCTCGCCGGTCACTCCAGCAAGCAGGAGAAAGGGGACCGGCAGAAGCAGGCTCGCCCAGACGATCAGCGCCATCGAATCGTAGGAATACCCGCGCGACACGCCCATGCGCACCATCACGTTCGAGATCGCCCAGGAGGTCGAGGCGATCATCCCGAACAGAAAGGGCAGCATCCCGACCGGCCCGTGGCCGGCGGCGGTCAGGATCATCCCGAGCCCCACCAGGCTGAGCGCCAGCGCGAGGATGGTCTGCCGGTAGATCCGCTCGCGCAGCGCGAGTGCGCTCATGATCGGCGTCAGCACCGCCTGAAGCTGCATGAGCAGCGAGGCGATGCCGGTGGGCAGGCCCAGATGCAGCGCGAAGATGAGCGCGGCGAACTGGCCAAAGCCGAAGAACAACGCGAAGGCGGCAAGAAACGCGAAGGGCACCCGCGGTCGCCGCACGAAGGGCAGCAGCGGCAGCGCCGCGACCGCAAAGCGCAACGCCGCGAAGGTGAAGGGGCCAAGGACCGTCAGGCCGTAGTGCATGGCGACGAAGGTCATGCCCCAGATCACGATGGCCGGGATGGTCAGGCCGAGGAGCAGGGCTACTCCGCGGTTCCCTGGCACGAGGGCGGTCCTGTTCAGGCGTGACATGTCCTGCGCGGCCCCGGCTATTCCGCCGCGGCTGCCATTGGGACGACCTCGGCGAGCGCGCGCTCGACCAGTTCGGGCCCGGCCCCGGGAAGATGCGCCCCCTCGGACAGGGCTCGCCGCCAGGCGCGCGCGCCCGGGCGGCCGTGGAAGATGCCGAGCATGTGCCGGGTGATCGCGTTCAGCCCGGTCCCGGCCTGCCGTTCGGCCTCGATATGCGGCAGCATGGCGCGGACTGCCTCCTCGGGCAGCGGGTCGGGGTCGGCGGCACCGAAGATGCGGCGGTCGACCGAGGCGAGAATCGCCGGCGTGTGATAGGCGGCCCTGCCGATCATCACCCCGTCGAGGCCCCGGGCGAGGAAGCCCTCGGCCATGTCGAGATCGGTGATGCCGCCGTTGATGGTGAGGGAAAGCTCCGGGAAGACCGCCGCCATCCGCACCACAAGCACGTGGTCGAGCGGGGGGATCTCGCGGTTCTCCTTCGGGCTCAGCCCCTGCAGCCAGGCCTTGCGCGCATGGACGGCGACGCGGCGCACGCCGCTGCGCGCCACCATGCCGAGAAAGGCGGGGAGGACCGCTTCCGGGTCCTGGTCGTCGACGCCGATCCGGCACTTGACCGTCACCGGCACCGGGCCGGCCGCCTCGATCATCGCCGCCAGGCAATCGGCGACCAGATCGGGCGTGCGCATCAGCGCCGCGCCGAAACAGCCCGACTGCACCCGGTCCGACGGGCAGCCGACGTTGAGGTTGATCTCGGCGAACCCCGCGTCGCGCGCGATGGCGGTCGCCGCCGCCAGCTCCGCCGGGACCGAGCCGCCGAGCTGCAGCGCCAGTGGGTGCTCCGCCGGAGCATGGGCAAGCAGCCGGTCGCGATCGCCGTGCAGCACCGCGCCCGTGGTCACCATCTCGGTGTAGAGCAGCGCGCGGCGGGTCAGCTGCCGGTGGAAGAGCCGGCAGTGGCGGTCGGTCCAGTCCATCATCGGGGCGACGCTGAGTCGCGAGCCGGGATGCGAGACGTTCGTCGTCATGGTCTCTCAGTGCCTCGTGAACCGTCTCGGCCGGTGCGCGGCCCCGGTGCGGCCTTGGCGGCTGCGGAGCGGATGTGCGCGCGCAGTGCTGGAGCTCCGGTGGGGGGATACACATGGCGACGATCGCAAAAAAGGCAAAAATGGCGGGTTGCGACCGATGCATCGGGCGGGTGGGCGCAGCCCCGGTCCGCTTGCCGGGGTGGATCATGGCCGGGGGCGCCGCCTTGGCCCGACCAAAAGAACTATCTAGTTACTTATTTGCTTGACTCGTTTGCGGGCCCGGCGGCAGAGTTCCCCTGCGCCGAGGCGGAGCTTCGGCGCCAAAATAGTCGGGAGGAATCCATGAGTTTCGTGATGAAGGTCGCAGTCGCGACCGGATCGGTGCTTGCCTTTTCCACTGCTGCCGTCCTCGCGCAGGAGTGGCAGCCGGACCGCACCATCAACCTGATCGTTCCCTGGGGGGCCGGCGGCTCGACCGACCAGGTCACCCGCGTGACCGCGCCGATCCTGTCCGAGGCGCTCGGCGTCGAGGTGGTGGTGGTGAACCAGCCCGGCGCCTCGGGTGCCGTCGGCACGCAGGAAGTGCTGAACGCGCCGCGCGACGGCTACACCTGGACCGCAAACGCGATCGCCAACAACGCGACCTATTCGGTGTCGGGCCTGATCGAGGACACCTCGATCGACGACTGGCACATCTACCTGTCGGTGGCCAACGTGCCCGTCGTATCGGTTCCCGCCGACAGCGAGTTCACCGACTTCGGCCAGCTTCTCGCCGCCTTCAAGGAGCGTGGTGACGCGATCACCGTGGCGACGGCCGGCATCACCTCGTCGGGCGGGACCGCCATCGCGGCGCTGTCGGGCGCGGGCGGCGGCTTCCCCTACAACATGGTCACCTACGAGGGCGGGGGTCCGGCCGCGATCGCCGTCGCCGCGGGCGAGGCGATGGTCACGACCCAGCTCGCCGTGGAGCAGACCGAGCTGATCCGCGGCGGCCGCCTCCGCGCGCTGGCCGTGCTGGCCGACTCTCCCCTGTCGCTGCAGGGCGTGGACCCGATCCCGCCGATCACCGAGTGGCTCCCCGAAATGGAGATCGCGCCGGACTACTTCGGCATCTTCGTGCCCGCCGGCGTGCCCGACGAGGTCATCGCCACGCTCGACCGCATCTGGGCCGAGAAGGTCGCCACCTCCGACGCGGTGCGCACCTATGCCGAGAGCTACGGCGCGGTCTTCGAGCCGTCGTTCGGTGCCGACGCGCGTGCCCGCGCCATGCCGGTGGTGATCCTGGAGGCCTGCGACGCCGTGGAACGCGGCGAGGCGGTCACCGATCCGTCGACCATCGGCATCGACTGCGAGACCCGCACCGAGGTTTCCGCCAACTGAGGCGCAAGCCGGCTGATCGCCGGAGCTTCGCCCCTTCGGGGGCGGAGCAGCCGGCGGCGCGACGCACCGGCTGGGGCCGGGCCGTCTTCCGCAACGCAACGTCAGGCTTTCGGACCATGCATGACACCGATCCGGACGATCCGGTCGAGGCGGGCGCGCGCGCTCGTGCGGACCTCGTCACCGCCCTGGTGCTGATCGCCCTCGGCCTTGCCTTCACCTACGGCTCCTGGACCATGGACAGGCTCGAGGTGCGCCGCATATCGCCGGCGACGGCGCCCGGCGTCGTGCCCTTCTTCCTCGGCCTCGCGCTGACCCTGTGCGGCACGCTGCTGGCGGTACGATCAGCACGGCTGAGCCGGCCGGGATCGGGCGCGGCCCTGATGCGGATCCTGCTGTCCTGGGCGTCGGTCCGGGTCGCGACGGTGCTGGCGCTCGCGTTCGCCTTCACGCTCGGACTGGTCGGATGGCTGCCCTTCTGGCTTGCCTCGTCGGTCTTCATGTTCACCTTCATCCTGCTGTTCGAGACGGTGCTGGCCGACGCGCCCACCCCGTTGCCGCGCGCGCTCTTCTGGGCTGTCGCGGTCGCCGCCGTGGCGGGCCTCGGCATCAGCTATGTCTTCGGCCAGATCTTCCTGGTCCGGCTGCCATGAGGGCCGGGGATGTTTGACGGACTGCGACTGCTTGGCGAGGGCGTCCTCCATTTCCTGACGCCCGCCGGCCTCTTCAATGTCGCCTGGGCGACGCTGCTCGGGCTGGCCATCGGCATCCTGCCGGGCCTGACCGCGACGATGGGCGTCGCGCTCCTCGTGACGCTGACCTACAAGATGGCCCCGGATCAGGCGATCCTGACGCTGATGTGCGTCTATCTCGGGGCGATCTACGGCGGCTCGCGCACCGCGATCCTGCTCAACATCCCCGGCACGCCCGCCAACGCCGCGGCAACGCTCGACGGCCACCCGCTGGCGCGGCAGGGCAAGGCGGGGCTCGCCATGGGGCTGGCGACGACGTCCTCGACGCTTGGCACCATGATCGGCATCTTCTTCCTCGCCATCATCGCGCCGATGCTGGCCGAGGCGGCGCTGAAGTTCGGCTCCTACGAGTTCTTCTGGCTCGCCCTCTTCGGCGTCGTCATCTCCGGCCAGATGTCGGGGTCGGACACGCCGCTCAAGGGCTATATCGCGGGCATTCTCGGGCTGATGGTCGCCATGGTGGGGATGGAATCGCTCCACGCCTACCAGCGGTTCACCTTCGGCATTCCGTCGCTGCGGGCCGGCGTCGACCTCATCCCCGCCATGGTCGGCGCCTTCGGCCTCGCCGAGATCCTGTCGACGATGAAGCGCACCGCCGTCGCCCATATCGCGCCGGTGAACGACCGGGTCATTCCCACCTTCCGCGAGATATTCCAGTACTGGCGAACCATCATCCGCTCCGGCCTGATCGGCACTTTCGTCGGCATCATCCCGGGCGTCGGCGAGGACGTGGGGGCCTGGTCCTCCTATGCCGCGGCCAAGAAGACCTCGAAGAACCCCGAGATGTTCGGCAAGGGCTCGCAGGAGGGCCTGATCGCCGCCGAGACCGGCGACAATGCCGTGGTCTCGGCGGCGATGATCCCGACGCTGACGCTGGCTCTGCCGGGCTCCGCCGCGGCGGCCGTGCTGATCGCGGCGATGATGATCCACGGCATCCGTCCCGGGCCGATGCTGATGATCGAGAATGCGCCCTTCCTCTATCAGGTCGTGGCCATGCTGCTCCTCGCGACGTTCGCGAACCTGATCTTCGGCCTGTCGCTGACGCGGGTCTTCATCAAGATCCTCTCCGTCCCGCGCGAGCGCCTGATGGCGGTGATCTATGTCCTCTGCGTCGTCGGGTCGTTCGCGATCACGCAGCGCATGTTCGACGTCTGGGTGATGCTCTTCTTCGGCGTCGCGGGCTTTCTGCTGCGCGAGATGAAGTATCCCATGGCGCCGCTCGTGCTCGGGATCGTTCTCGGCGATCTGCTCGACATCAACCTGCGGCGGGGGCTCGCGTTGACAAACGGGGATCCTTCGCCCTTCTTCACGCGCCCGATCTCGCTCGTGCTGTGCCTGATCATCGTGGCGACCATCCTCATGTCCATTCCGGCAGTGTCCCGACGTGTCAAAAACCTCTTCAACCGAGCTCTTGGACGCACCGCGGCCGGCTGAGCCGGCGGCGCCAAAGCGGCGCCGCGACGCGGAGCGCACGCGTGCGGCGATCCTCGCCGCGGCGCGTCACGAATTCACCCGGCAGGGGTTCGAAGGCGCGCGGATCGACGCGATCGCCGCCCGCGCGCGCACCAACAAGCGCATGCTCTACCACTACTTCGAGAGCAAGGAGGGGCTCTACAAGACGGTGCTGGCAGATGCCTACCGCGAGATCCGCCAGGGCGAGCGCAAGCTCGACCTCGACCAGCACGAACCGGTCGAGGCCGTGGACCTGCTGGTGCGCTTCACCTTCCGGCACTTCCTGCGAAGCCCGTGGTTCATCGCCCTGCTGACGAACGAGAACCTGCTGCAGGCGCGCTACCTGCGCACCATGCCGGAGATGACCGGGCTGCATTCGCCGCTGGTCGGACAGCTGGACGAGATCGTCCGGCGCGGCGCCGATGCGGGGGTGTTCCGCAGCGGCGTCGATCCGGTGCAGCTCTATATCTCGATCGCCGCGCTGGGGTGGTTCTACGTGTCGAACAACGCAACCCTGTCGGTGATCTTCGACACCGACCTGCGGACGCCCGAGCGTATCGACCGGCACGAGGAGCATGTGGTCCGGGTGATCCTCGACCACCTGACACGCCGGGACGGGGAGGCGGCCTCGCCATGAGCGGACGCCCCGGGCGCCTCGGGCCGGCTGCCCCCGAAGGGGTTGGAAAACGCCGGGCCGGAAGACGGCCGGGCTCGGGCCGGACGCCGGCCTGCCACTTTCTCATCAGCGAATAACGCAAGCGATTAACGGACCAACGCGCCGCACAAGCTGGCGGGTCCTCAACACGAGAAGGAGACCAGGATGGGCACGCGACGTATCGGCGTCATCATGCATGGCGTCACCGGCCGCATGGGCATGAACCAGCACCTGATCCGGTCGGTCCTGGCGATCCGCGACGCCGGCGGCGTCAGGCTCGGCAATGGCGATCATCTTGTGCCCGACGTCATCATCGTCGGCCGCGACGAAGCCAAGATCGCGGCGCTGGCGAAGCGGCATAACGTCGCGCGCTGGACGACCGACATCGACGCGGCCCTCGCCGATCCCGAGGACACGATCTTCTTCGACGCGGCCTCGACGCAGATGCGCCCGGGCCTGCTGCGCAAGGCGATCGACGCCGGCAAGCACGTCTATTCGGAGAAGCCGGTCTCGGAGAGCCTAGAGGAGGCCGTGGCGATCGCCCGGCACGCGAAGGCCAAGGGGGTGAAGAACGGCATCGTCCACGACAAGCTCGACCTGCCCGGCCTGCTGAAGCTGCGGCGGCTGCGCGATTCCGGCTTCTTCGGCCGCATCCTGTCCGTGAAGGGCGAGTTCGGCTACTGGGTCTTCGAGGGCGACTGGGCGCCGGCGCAGCGGCCGTCGTGGAACTACCGCGCCGAGGACGGCGGCGGCATGATCTCGGACATGCTCTGCCACTGGCGCTACGTGCTCGACAACGTCATCGCGCCGGTGAAGTCGGTGAGCTGCCTCGCCGCCACCCACATCCCCGAGCGGGTCGACGAGAAGGGCCGGCGCTACAAGGCGACCGCCGACGACGCGGCCTATGCCTCGTTCCTGCTCGACGGACCCGACGGCGAGATCGTGGCCCACATCAACTCGAGCTGGGCGACGCGGGTGCGGCGCGACGACCTCGTGACCTTCCAGGTCGACGGCACGCACGGCTCGGCGGTGGCGGGCCTGCACAAGTGCTACTCCCAGCACCGCGTGAACACGCCGAAGCCGGTCTGGAACCCCGACGAGCCGCAGCCGCTGGACTTCTACCAGGGCTGGGAGGAGGTGCCGGACAACACCGTCTTCGACAACGGCTTCAAGGTGCAGTGGGAGCAGTTCCTGCGTCATGTCGCCGAGGACGGCCCCTGGTCCTATTCGCTGGCCGAGGGGGCCAAGGGCGTGCAGCTGGCCGAGGCAGGCTACCGCTCGTCGAAGGAACGTCGCTGGATCGATCTGGAGGATCTCGGGCTGTGAGCACGCTTACGCTGAACCTGCCGGGCGGGGCGGTCACGCTCGCCGCCGGCCCGGTACCCGAGGCGACGGGCAACTGGACCCGCACCGCCTATGCGGCGGCGCATGTGGTGACCGACCCGCTGGCGGACTGCGATCCCTGGATCGACGCGCCGGTGGACTGGGACCGGACGCTGGCCTTCCGCGAGCATCTCTGGAGCCTCGGCTTCGGCGTCGCCGAGGCGATGGACACCGCGCAGCGGGGCATGGGGCTCGACTGGGCGACCTCGCTCGAGCTGATCCGCCGCTCGACCGAGCTGGCGCGGGCGGGTGGGCATCTGATCGCCTCGGGCGCCGGCACCGACCATGTGGCGCCCGGCCCGAACGTCACCATCGACGACGTGATCCGCGCCTATGAGGAACAGTGCGAGGCGGTCGAGGCCGCGGGCTCGCGGGTGATCCTGATGGCCTCGCGCGCGCTCGCGCGCGCCGCCAGGGGCCCGGACGACTACCTGCGGGTCTACTCGCGCGTCCTGTCGGGGCTAGAGCAGCCGGCGATCCTGCACTGGCTCGGCGAGATGTTCGACCCCGCGCTGGCGGGCTACTGGGGCGATGCCGACCACGGGCGCGCCATGGACACCGCTGTCTCGGTGATCGAGGCCAACGAGGCAAAGGTCGACGGCATCAAGATCAGCCTGCTGTCGGCCGAGAAGGAAATCGTGATGCGCCGCCGCCTGTCGCAGGGCGTGCGCATGTATACCGGCGACGACTTCAACTATCCCGACCTGATCGCCGGCGATGAGCGGGGATACTCGCACGCGCTGCTCGGCATCTTCGACCCGATCGCCGGCGCCGCGGCGCGGGCGCTGTCGCATCTCGCCGCCGGCGACCGCGCGGCCTACGACGCGGCCTTCGACCCGACCGTGCCGCTGTCGCGCCATATCTTCAAGGCGCCGACCCGCTTCTATAAGACCGGCGTGGTGTTCATGGCCTATCTCAACGGCCATCAGGACCATTTCACCATGATCGGCGGCCAGGAGAGCACGCGCTCGACCGTGCATCTCGCCGAGATCGTCCGGCTCGCCAACGCTGCAGGGCTCTTCACCGATCCCGAGCGCACGGCGGAACGGGCGCGGGCGGTCTTCGCCACGCGGGGTGTGGCCGCGTGAGCGGGCTCGAGCCGCACCGGCTGTCGCTCAACACCGCGACCGTGCGGGCGCAGTGGACGCTGGCGCAATGCATCGAGGGCTGCCAGCGCCACGGCTTCGGCGGCATCTCCCCCTGGCGGGACAAACTGCAGGAGATGGGCGTGACGCGGGCCGCTCAGGCGATCCGCGCCGCGGGACTCTCCGTCTCCGGCCTCTGCCGGGGCGGCTGGTTCACCGCCTCGGGCGCGCTCGATGCGGCCGTGATCGACGACAACCGCCGCGCGGTGGACGAGGCGGCCGAGATCGGGGCGGCGTGCCTGGTGATGGTGGTGGGCGGTCTCGCCCGCGACAGCCGCGACCTGCCCGCCGCCTGGGCGCTGGTCGAGGAGGGGCTGGCGCGCACGCTCGACTACGCGCGCACGCAGGGGGTCCGGATCGCCATCGAGCCGCTGCATCCGATGTACGCCGCCGACCGCGCCTGCGTGAACACCATGCGCCAGGCGCTCGACATCTGCGACCGCCTGGGGCCGGGCATCGGCTGCGCCGTCGACGTCTATCACGTCTGGTGGGATTTCGAGCTCGAGGCGCAGCTCGAACGGGCAGGCCGGGACCGGATCATGGCGTTTCATATCTGCGACTGGCTGGTCCCGACGCGCGACCTGCTGACCGACCGGGGCATGATGGGCGACGGGGTGATCGACATTCCGCGCCTCAGGGCGCTGGCCGAGCGGAACGGATTCTCCGGGCTGAACGAGGTCGAGATCTTCTCGGAGCTGGACTGGTGGCGGCGCGACGCCGACGAGGTGATGGCGACCATCGTCGAGCGGGGCCGCAGCGCCTGCTGACACCGGCGCCGGCGTCTCGAACCGCGCGCCGGCGGCGGTTCGGGTGACGAAGATGCGATCCGCCTCGCGGCCAGATGCGCCGGGGCGGGCAACGGTTGCATGAAATGCATGCCGCCCATGTACCGAGCCGGGTTGCGAACCTGCGCCCGACCTCCCTATGGTGACCCCGGTGCCGTCAGCGGCTGGCGCTGTCCCGCGGCGCACCAGCGCCGGACCATTGCTCAGTGACCGGCCCTGCCGCAATCTGTAAGGAGCTGTTTGGATGAAGATCTCGAGGCTTGCCATCTGCAGCGCCCTGGCCGGCGCGCTTCTCGGCGGCGCATTTGCGGCACCGCAACCTGCGAGCGCGCAGCAGACACTTGCCGTCGGAGCCTTCGGCGCCGACGCCAACCGACTGGACCCGCATATCTCCAGCACCGGGGCGGATGTCTATCTGTTCGGGATGATCTTCAACGGTCTGGTGCGCTACCCCCCCGGCACCATCGACACCACCGCCTTCGAGCCAGACCTTGCCGAGAGCTGGGAGGTCAGCGACGACGGCCGCACCTGGACGTTCCACCTGCGTCAGGGCGTCCAGTTCCACGGCGGCTTTGGCGAGCTGACGGCCGATGACGTGGTCTATTCGCTGACGCGCGCGGCCGACCCCGAGCGGTCCTCGCATGCCGCGCAGCTGGCGGCGCTCGAGAGCGTGACGGCGATCGATCCCTACACCGTGCAGGTGCAGCTCGAGACCCCCGTGCCGCTGTTCCTCGGCCTGGTCGCGAACGCGCGCACGGGGCTGATCATAAGCCAGAAGGCGGCCGAAGAGCTCGGCGACGGCAATTACGAGCAGCGCCCGATCGGCACCGGCCCGTTCGCCTTCGTCGAATACCTGCCGCAGCAGTATGTGACGCTGACCGCCTTCGACGAGCATTTCCGCGGCCGGCCGGAGATCGACGAGATCACCTACCGCTACATCTCCAGCGACAACACCCGTGAGCTCGCCTTCCGCAACGGCGAGATCGACCTCTTCTACGGCCGGCGCGAGCAGGACTGGGTGGAGCGCATGCGCGCCGTCGACGGGGCCGAGATCGACATCTTCGAGCCGTCCCAGTCGCGCCTCCTGCACATCAACCGCAACATCGCGCCGCTCGACAACATCCTTGTCCGCCAGGCGATCATGCATGCGATCAACCGCGAGGAGTTCATCCAGCTCGTCGGCCAGGACATCACGCGCGAGCTCTACACCACGGTGCCGATCGGCTTTGCCGGCCATGCCGAGGACGTGCGCGCGCCGGAATACGATCCCGAGCGGGCGAAGGAACTGCTGGCCGAGGCAGGCTATCCCGACGGCCTGACCCTGAACGTGAAGATCTCGACGATCTCCAGCCTGAACGTGCCCATGCTGCTGATCCAGGACCAGCTGCGCCGGGTCGGCATCACGGTCGAGCTCGACGAGATGGACCATGCCGCCTGGCATGCGGCGATCCGGCGCGACGAGAGCGCGCTGGTGATCTACGGCGCCGCGGCCGCACCTTGGGCCGACATGATCCTGACGCCCTTCTTCCACAGCAGCGCCGCGATCGGCGCGCCGTCGGCCGAGACCAACTTCTCGCATTGCAGCATCGCCGACACCGAGATCGACGCCGCCCGCATTGAGCCGGACGAGGCGACGCGCAACGCGCTTCTGCGCGAGGCGCAGGTCAAGACGCTGGAGGATGCCTGCGCCGTGCCTATCTTCGAGCTGATGCAGGTCTATGCACGCCGCTCCAACATCGACCTCGGCTACGAGCTGAAGGGCGACATCAACCTCGGCCCGCCCATCCTCCCCGAGACGCGGATCGTCAACTAGCCCGCCGCGGACGGGGCCGCCTTCCGGGGCGGCCTCCGTTCCGGCGATGCCAGATTGGACGGTGAATGCTAAGATTCTTCATCACCCGCATCCTGCTTGCTATTCCGACGCTGCTGGCCGCGGTGACGATCGTCTTCTTCGCGATCCGCCTCGTCCCCGGCGATCCGGCGATCGCGATGCTGGGCGACAACGCCAACCAGGCGTCGATCGACGCGTTGCGCGAGCGCATGGGTCTGAACCAGCCGCTCTTCGCCCAGTACCTCGATTTCCTGCGCGGGCTGCTGACCGGCAGCCTCGGGGATTCGATCCGCTCGGGTCGCCCGGTGCTGACCCATATCGCCCAGGTGCTGCCCTATACGCTCGATCTCACCATCGCCTCGGTGCTGATCGGCGTGATCGTCGGCATTCCCTTCGGCGTGCTGGCGGCGGTCTACCGCAACACGCTGCCGGACTATGTGACCCGCATCGTCTCGCTGCTGGGTCTCAGCTTTCCGGTCTTCTTCCTCGCGATCCTCTTGATCATGCTGTTCTCGATCCAGCTCGGCTGGTTCCCGGTCATCAGTGAGGGCAACCTGTCGGACCCGCTCGACCGCCTGCGCCATCTGGCGCTTCCGGCGCTCGCGGGCAGTTTCTCGGTCGCGGCCTTCACCACGCGGGCGACACGCTCCTCGCTGCTCGAGGCGCTGGGCGAGGACTTCATCCGCACCGCGCGGGCCAAGGGGCTGCCGGGGCATGTCGTGCTCTTCCGCCACGCCTTCCGCAACGCGCTGATCCCGGTGGTGACGGTGGTCGGTCTCTATCTGGGTCTCGTGATCGGCAATTCGGTGCTGATCGAGATCGTCTTCAACCGGCCCGGCCTCGGCAAGCTGATCGTCGAGGCCCTGACCCAGCGCGACTACGCCATGCTGCAGGGGCTCATCATCACCTATGCCTTCTTCATCGTGATCGCCAATCTGCTGACGGACCTCGCCTATGGGCTGATGGATCCGCGGGTGAAGGTGCAATGAGCGCTCCGGACGGCACGACGGGCGAGATCCCGGTGGAGCCGCGCGGGCGGCGCGGCGCGCTCGCGGGACTGGCGGCGGTGTTCAACCGCAACAAGACCTCGTGGCTCGGCCTCGTGATCTTCCTCGTCATCTGCGCGCTGGCGATCCTGGCGCCGGTGATCGCCCCCCATGATCCGGCCGCGCAGAGCGTGCTCAACCGCATGAAACCGCCCTCGGCGCAGTTCCTGCTCGGCACCGACGCCTTCGGCCGCGACGTCTTCAGCCGCCTGCTCTACGGGGCGCGGATCTCGCTTCTGGTCGGAATATCGTCTGTCGTGGTTGCCATGACCGTCGGCGGCGCGCTCGGGATCCTCGCCGGCTACAAGGGCGGGCAGATCGACAACGTGATCATGCGGGCGATGGACGTGCTCCTGTCGTTCCCGACCCTGATCATGGGCCTGCTGATCGTGGCGCTGCTGGGTCCGAACCTCACCAACATGATCATCGCGATCGCACTGACGCTGGTGCCGAAGTTCGCCCGCATCGCCCGCGCCCCCACCGTGGTCATCAAGGAACGCGCTTATATCGAGGCGGGCCGCGCACTCGGCTATTCCGACCTCAGGATCATGGCCGTGCACATCCTGCCCAACGTGATCGGCGAGGTACTGGTGCTGGCGAGCCTCTGGACCGCCAACGCGATCCAGATCGAGGCGGGCTTCAGCTTCATCGGCCTGACCGTGCGCCCGCCCACGCCGACCTGGGGCGGCATGATCCGCGACGGGTTCGAGCAGATATTCCAGGCGCCGTGGCTCTCGATCTACCCGGGCCTCTGCATCCTGCTGACCGTTTTCTCGCTGAACCTGCTCGGCGACGGCATCCGCGACGCGGTAGACCCGAAACTGCGGGAGCAATAGCGATGGAGACCCCCACCGCCCCGGTCCTCGAGCTTGACGGCCTGACCACCTCCTTCCGCGTCGGCGGCGCCTGGCACCCGGCGATCCGCGGCATCTCGCTCTCGCTCATGCCCGACGAGACCCTGGCGCTGGTCGGCGAATCCGGCTCGGGCAAGAGCATCACCGCGCTCTCGATCATGCGCCTGATCCCCGAGGCCAGCGGGCGCATCGCCTCGGGGCGCATCCTGTACGACGGCCGCGACCTTGCCACGCTCTCCGAGGCGCAGATGCGTCGGATCCGCGGCAACCGGATCTCGATGATCTTCCAGGAGCCGATGACCTCGCTTAACCCGGTGCTGACCGTCGGCTTTCAGGTCGCCGAGGCGCTGATCCAGCACCGCGGCCTCTCGCGCGGCGCCGCGATGAAGCGCGCGGCCGAACTGCTCGAACAGGTCCGCATCCCCTCGGCCTCCCGCCGCCTCAACGACTACCCCCACCAGTTCTCCGGCGGCATGCGCCAGCGGGTCATGATCGCCATGGCCATCGCCTGTGAGCCCGACGTGCTGCTGGCCGACGAGCCGACCACGGCGCTCGACGTGACGATCCAGTCGCAGGTCCTGGCGCTGATGGCGGGGATCAAGACCGAGCGGCGGATGTCGATGCTCTTCATCACCCACAACCTCGGCGTCGTCGCCTCGATCGCCGACCGGGTGGCGGTGATGCATGCGGGCGACATCGTCGAGATCGCGCCGGTGGCCGATCTCTTCGCCCGGCCCACCCATCCATATACCGAGCTCCTGCTGCGCTCGATCCCCCGCTCGGACCGCGAGATCGGCACGCTCTCGACCATCCCCGGCCGGGTGCCGCCGATCGACCGGATGCCTGCGGCCTGCCGCTTCGCCTCGCGCTGCCCGTTCCGCGTCGAGCGCTGCACCCGCGAGCTGCCGCCGCTGGTGCCCGTGCCCGGCAATGCGGGCGGCCACCTGGCACGCTGCTGGGTCCGCGCGCCGGAAATGGCGGTGCCGGCATGAGCGACCCGCTCCTCGACATCCGCGGCCTGCGCAAGTTCTTCACCGTGCGCAAGGGCTTCCCCAATCCGCAGACCCTGACCGTGCGAGCGGTGGACGGGGTCAGCTTCCAGATCGCCCGCGGCGAGGTCTTCGGCCTCGTGGGCGAATCCGGCTGCGGCAAGTCCACCGTCGGCCGCGCGCTCCTGCGCCTCGTCGAGCCTGACGAGGGCGAGGTGCGCTTCGACGGCGAGGACGTGCGCGCCGCCGCCGGCGCGCGCATGAAGAAGCTCCGCCAGCGGATGCAGATCATCTTCCAGGATCCCTATTCCTCGCTGAACCCGCGGCTGACGATCGGCCGTGCCCTGGCCGAGCCCATGCATGTCCACGGGATCGCGCACGGCGCCGAGGCCGACGCGCGGGTCGCGGCACTCCTCGACGAGGTCGGCCTTCCCGCCAGCGCCCGCGAGCGCTACCCGCACGAATTCTCCGGCGGCCAGCGCCAGCGCATCGGCATCGCCCGCGCCCTCAGCCTCGAGCCCGAGTTCATCGTCGCCGATGAGGCGGTCTCGGCGCTCGACGTCTCGGTCCAGGCCCAGGTGCTCCTGCTCCTCCAGGACCTGCGCGCCAAACGGCAGATCTCGTTCCTCTTCATCTCCCACGATCTCGGCGTGGTGCGTTACTTCTGCCAGCGCCTCGCGGTGATGTACCTCGGCCGCATCGTCGAGGAGGGGCCGGTACCCGAGATCTTCGACACGCCGCTGCATCCCTACACACAGCTGCTGAAATCGACCTCGCCGGTGCCCGACCCCGCCGCCCGCGTCACCTTCGCCCGGCTCGACGGCGAGGTGCCCTCGGCGGTGTCGCCGCCCTCGGGCTGCCACTTTCATCCGCGCTGCCCGCATGCGATGGATATCTGCCGCCGCGTCGATCCGGTCCTCGTCCCGCAGGGACCGGGGCGGCGCGTCGCCTGTCACCTCTATACCGCCGAAGGGGCCGAAGCGGCGCCCGTCGCCGTCAAGGAAAGCACCCCATGAGCGAAACCATCCTGTACTTCCACTCGCTGTCCTCGCCCTGGGCGTTCCTCGGCGCCCAGCGCCTTTACGCCATCGCGCGCAAGCACGGGGCCGAGATCATCCCCAAGCCGATCTTCGTGCAGGAGGAGAACGGCGGCATCCCGCTGCGCTCGCGGCCGACCGCGCGCCAGGACTATCACGCGCTGGAGCTCGACCGCTGGCGCAAGTACCTCGACCTCCCGCTGAAGCTGAAGCCGAAGTACTACCCGACCGTGCCGATCGAATCCTGCCGCATGGTGATCGCCGCGCGCCAGTCGGGGCTCGATGCGCTGGAGCTGTCCTACCAGCTCCTGAAGGCGCTCTGGGCCGATGAGCGCGACACCAAGGATCCGGAGGTCCGCCGCGCGGTCGCCGATGCGATCGGGCTCGACGGCGCGGCGCTGCTGGCCGCGGCCGAATCCCCCGAGGTCGAGGCGGAATGGCAGGCCAACAAGCAGGAGGCGATCGCGCTCGGCATCTTCGGCACGCCCACCTATGTGCTGGACGGGGTGATCTACTGGGGTCAGGATCGGCTCGATTTCCTCGACCGGGCGCTCGCGGCCAAGACCGGGGTGAAATGACGCCGGATCTGGCCGGGCTCGAGGCGCGTGTCGCCAGCGATCTCGCCTATGTCGACTATCCGCGCCGGAGCTGGGTGGTGCCGCGGCAGCACCCGGACGGGCTCCCGGTGCACGACGTGGTCATCGTCGGCGCCGGGATAAACGGCCTCGCCGTCGCCTTCGGGCTGCTGCGCGAGCGGATCACCAACATCACCGTCCTCGACCGCGCGCCAGAGGGGCTGGAAGGCCCCTGGCTGACCTTTGCGCGCATGCGCGGGCTGCGCACCGACCGCAATCTCGTGGGTCCCGATCTCGGCCTGCCGAGCCTCTCCTTCCCGGAATGGTATCGCGCCACGCGGGGGGTGGCGGCCTGGGACAGCTTCGACAAGGCGACCAACCGGGAATGGATGGACTATCTCGGCTGGTTCCGCCGCACCGCTTCCATCCCGGTCGAGAACGACACCGAACTGCGCGCCGTCCACCCCGAGGGCGATCTCCTGCGCCTCGACATCACCGATGCCTCCGGTCCCCGCCGGATCGCCGCGCGCCGCCTGGTGCTGGCCGGCGGCGCGCTGCGCAGCGGCGGGCCGGAGGTGCCGGCCTTCATCGCGAATGCGCTCCCGCGCGAGCGCTGGGCGCACAGCTCCGACATGATCGACTTCACCCGCCTGCGCGGCGCGCGCGTGGCGGTGCTGGGAGCAGGGGCCTCGGCCTTCGACAATGCCGCCGTGGCGCTGGAGAGCGGCGCGGCCTCGGTGCATCTCTTCGCGCGGCGCGCTTCGATCGAGCAGGCGAGCGGCAAGGGCGCGCTCGAGTTCACCGGCTTCCTGCGCCATTTCGGCGATCTCGACGACGATGCGAAATGGCGGATCATGCGCCGGCTCGCGACCTTCAGCGTGCCGCCGCCGCCCAGCAGCGTCGCGCGCTGCGAGCGCCATGCGGGCTTTCGCATCTCGACCTCCTGCCCCTGGACGGAGGTGGACTTTCGCGACGGCGCCATCGCCGTGGAAACCCCGCAGGGCGGTTTTTCCTTCGACTTCGCCATCCTCGCCACCGGCTTCAGGGTGGACATGGCCTCGCGGCCCGAGCTGGCGCAGATCGCCGGAGACATCGCGCTCTGGTCGGACGTCTACACCCCGCCCGCCGACGAAACCGCGGGCATGATCCGGCGGCTCGGCTGCCATCCCTGGCTCGGCCCGCATTTCGAGCTCCTCCCCAAGCCCGGCCACACCGCGCCCTGGCTCGGTCGCATCCACGATTTCGGTCTCGCCTCGGTGCAGAGCCTCGGCCCGGTCACGGTCGGCCTCAACGGCATGAAATACGGGCCCCCGCGCCTCGTGCAGGGCATCTCGCGAAGCCTCTTTCTCGAGGACGCGAGCCTCCACGAAGCCGCCTTCGCCCGCGGCGACCTGCCGGCTGAGGTCGTGATCTGACGCTCTCAGCCCGCAGTTCCTTACCCCAGCTCTGGGGTTGTCCGCACGCTGCGCCGCAATTCCCCCAGATCTTGTAGCCGCGAGGCCCGCAGGACGCGAAAAGATTGACAAGGGTTGTGCTCAGGTTAACGTGGTTTGGGTAATCGTTTTATATCAACAGGTTGTCATATTGCTCAACGTTGAGACTCCGCTTTTCGCGTTGGGAGGCCCTCGGGCCTTTGACTTCCCGCGGCGAACCCGTTAGGCACCGCGCTTCGGTCGCGAGTTTCAGGTTCGGTGGGCAGGAGATGCCCCATCGCAGGGTGGAATGGGCGCCGCTCATCGGGCATAGCGCCCCACCTGGCGAAGATCATGACAATTACAGACATTACCGCTCCGCTGGCCGCGGCACTTGCGGCCAAGGGCTTTTCCGACCTCACGCCGGTCCAGACCGCCGTCCTCGCCCCCGAGGCTGCCGGCCGCGACCTCCTCGTCTCCGCCCGTACCGGGTCGGGCATGACCGTCGCCTTCGGCCTTGCCATGGCGCCCGGCCTCCTCGCCGGCGCCGACCGGCTGGAGCCGGCCGCGGCGCCGCTCGCCCTCGTCATCGCGCCCACGCGCGAGCTGGCCCTCCAGGTCGCCCGCGAGCTTGTCTGGCTCTATGCCGAGGCCGGCGCCCGGGTCGCCACCTGCGTCGGCGGCATGGACTACCGCACCGAGCGCCGCGCGCTGGAACGCGGCGCCCATATCGTCGTCGGCACCCCCGGCCGCCTGCGCGACCACATCGAGCGCGGCAGCCTCGCCATGTCGGGTCTGCGCGCCTGCGTCCTCGACGAGGCCGACGAGATGCTCGACCTCGGCTTCCGCGAGGATCTCGAATTCATCCTCTCCGCCGCGCCGGAAGGCCGGCGCACGCTGATGTTCTCGGCCACCGTGCCGCGGGCGATCGCGGAGCTGGCGGGCAGCTTCCAGAAGGACGCGCTCCGCATCCAGACCTCGGGCGAGGCGCGCCAGCACGCCGACATCGAATACCGCGCCCTCAGCGCCACCGGGCGTGACCGCGAGAACGCGATCTTCAACCTGCTGCGCTTCTACGACGCGCCGGCGGCCATCGTCTTCTGCCGCACTCGGGCCAATGTGAACCACCTCTTTGCCCGCATGGGCAACCGCGGCTTCCAGGTCGTGGCGCTCTCGGGTGAGCTCAGCCAGCAGGAGCGCACCCATGCCCTGCAGGCCATGCGCGACGGCCGCGCTCGCGTTTGCATCGCCACCGATGTGGCTGCCCGCGGCATCGACCTGCCGGGGCTCGATCTCGTGGTCCACGCCGACCTGCCGTCCAGCCCCGAGACGCTGCTCCATCGCTCGGGCCGCACCGGCAGGGCAGGGGCCAAGGGCGTCTCGGCCCTGATCGTGACTTCGGCCGAATACCGCAAGGCCCAGCGCCTGCTTGCAGGTGCCAAGGTCGTCGCCGACTGGGGCCCGCCCCCCTCGGCCGACGAGGTGCGCAGCCGCGACGATGCCCGCATCCTCGCCCATCCCGCACTTGCCGCCGAGGCCGGCGACGAGGCGGCGCTGGCCGAGACGCTGATCGAGCGCTTCGGCGCGAGCCAGGTCGCCGCCGCCTTCGTGCGCCTCTGGCGCGAGGGCCGGTCCGCGCCCGAGGAACTCTCGGCCATGCCTGCGCCCGGCGGAGCAGGGGACGCGCCCCGGCAGCCGCGCGAGCGCGGCGATTTTGCGGACGCAGTCTGGTTCACCCTTTCCGCCGGCCGCACGGACCGTGCAGAGGCCCGTTGGCTGCTGCCGAAGATCTGCCGTGGCGGCGGGATCACCCGCGACGCGATCGGCGCGATCCGCGTGCAGGCGGACGAGACCTTCGTGCAGATCGCCGCATCGGCGGCGGATGGCTTCGGCGAGGAGACAATCCTCGCCCCTGGCCTCGCCATGCGCCGCCTGACCGGCGAGCCACCGCTCGACCGCTTCTCCCGCCCGGAGCGCGACAGCGAGCGCAAGCCGCGCGCGGCGGCGAAACGCCCGCACGACGTGCGCCCCCCGGCCAAGCCGGAGCGCGCACGCCCGCAGCCGAAAGGCGCAAAGTTCCCGGGCAAGGCTGCACCCGCACCCCGGACGTCGCGAGGCTGATCCGCGCCTGCGCGGGCGGCGGGCGGGTCGTCATCGACCCCGGGCACCGCCCGCCTCGTCACGTGCAAAGGGCTGCTGCGGTCCACCCGCATCCTGACGGTGTAGCTGACCTACCCCGCCAGGATGCTCGCGCAGGTCAAGAAAGCCCGCGGTCTGCGAACGCGGCCAGGACCGACCCCGGACCAGTCGCGCTGGCAATACCGCAGATTGACGATCCCGCTACGCGTCCAGGTTCGCCACGTTCAGCGCGTTGGTCTGGATGAACTCTCGCCGCGGCTCGACCTCGTCGCCCATCAGCTTGGTGAAGACCTCGTCAGCCTCGTCCACCTCGTTGACGCGCACCTGCAGCAGCGTGCGCGCCTCGGGGTCCAGCGTCGTCTCCCACAGCTGCTCGGCGTTCATCTCGCCGAGGCCCTTGTAGCGCTGCAGACTCAGCCCCTTCTCGCCCTCGCGCATCACCGCATCGAGCAGCGCCGTGGGGGAATGGATCGCCTGATCGCGGTCCTTGCGCACCAGATGCGCACCGCCGCCATAGACCTCCTGCAGCCCCGCGGTCAGCGCCGCCAGGCGCCGGGCCTCGCCCGAGCGCAGGGCGTAGCCGTCGAGCACCCGCACCTCGTCGACGCCGCGCAGCGTGCGCCAGAGCCGAAGGCCGGCGTCCTGGGTCGGCCGTCCCTGCCAGCCGCGCTCGTATTCCGCCGCGATCATGTCGAGCCGCGCCGCCACCGCATCCGCGGTGCCCTGAGGGTCGGCGTCGAGCACGCCGGCCAGCAGCGCCCCCGCGATCGTCGCCTGCTCCAGCACGTGGCGCGAATAGGTGGTGGGGAAGGCATTCAGCGTCGCGCGCACCACCCGCGCTTCCTCGACCACGCGGGCAAGGTCGGCCCCGGCGATCACCGCGCCCGAGCCGAGCCGCAGCACCGCGCCGTCGAGACCCTGCTCGACCAGATAGGCATCGAGCGCCGCCTGGTCCTTGAGATACACCTCCGAGCGCCCGCGGCTCACCTTGTAGAGTGGCGGCTGGGCGATATAGAGGTGCCCCGCCTCGATCAGCTGCGGCATCTGCCGGAAGAAGAACGTCAGCAGCAGCGTGCGGATATGGGCGCCGTCCACGTCGGCGTCGGTCATGATGACCACCTTGTGGTAGCGCAGCTTGGAGAGGTTGAACTCATCCCGCCCGATGCCGGTGCCGAGCGCCGTGATCAGCGTACCGATCTCCTGGCTCGACAGCATCCGGTCGAAGCGCGCCCGTTCCACGTTCAGGATCTTGCCGCGCAGCGGAAGCACCGCCTGGTTCTGGCGCGAGCGGCCCTGCTTGGCCGAGCCGCCGGCGCTGTCGCCCTCGACGAGGAAGATCTCGGCCTTGGCCGGATCCTTCTCCTGGCAGTCGGCGAGCTTGCCCGGCAGGTTCGCCACGTCCATCGCCGTCTTGCGCCTGGTCAGCTCGCGCGCCTTGCGCGCCGCCTCGCGCGCCAGTGCCGCCTCGACGATCTTGCCCACGACCACGCGCGCGTCGGCGGGGTTCTCCTCGAACCATTCGGCGAGCTTCTCGTTGAGCAGGCTCTCGACGGCGGGGCGCACCTCCGAGGACACGAGCTTGTCCTTGGTCTGGCTCGAGAACTTCGGGTCCGGCACCTTGACTGACAGGACGCAGGTCAGCCCCTCGCGCGCGTCGTCGCCCGAGAGCACCACCTTTTCCTTCTTCGCCAGCCCGCTCTCGCCCGCATAGGCATTGATCGTGCGCGTCAGCGCGCCGCGGAAGCCCGCCAGATGCGTGCCGCCGTCCCGCTGGGGGATGTTGTTGGTGAAGGGCAGCACGTTCTCGTGGTAGCTGTCGTTCCACCACATGGCGACCTCGACGCCGATGCCGGCCTGCTCGCCGGTGATGAAGATCGGCTCGCTGATCAGGGGGGTCTTCGAGCGGTCGAGGTACTTCACGAACTCGCGCACGCCGCCGTCGTAGAAGAGCGTCACCTCCTCGATCTCGGCATGGCGCCGGTCGGTCAGGACGATCTTCACCCCGGAATTGAGGAAGGCGAGCTCGCGCAACCGGTGTTCCAGCGTCTTGAACGAAAAGTCGAGATTGCTGAACGTCTCGGTCGAGGCGAGGAAGCGCACCTGCGTGCCGCGCTTGTCGCCCGCCGGCCCCTCGCGGCGCAGGCTCACCACCGTGTCGCCGCGCTCGAAGCGGGCGTAGTGCTCATACCCCTCGCGCCAGATGCGCAGCTCCAGCCAGTCGCTGAGCGCGTTGACGACCGAGACGCCGACCCCGTGCAGACCGCCCGAGACCTTGTAGCTGTTCTGGTCGAACTTACCGCCCGCATGCAACTGGGTCATAATGACCTCGGCCGCGCTTACGCCCTCGCCCTCGTGGATGCCCACGGGGATGCCGCGGCCGTTGTCGGTGACGCTGACGGAGCCGTCCGCATGCAGGGTGACGCTGACCTCGTCGGCCCAGCCGCCCAGCGCCTCGTCGATGCCGTTGTCGACGACCTCGTAGACCATGTGGTGCAGGCCCG
>CAYLHK010000035.1:0-25386 GCA_964383295.1 uncultured Rhodovulum sp. | reverse complement strand
GATCCCCGCAAGTATAATGATCTGGATCATCTGCGAGCCCATCGGCCACCCTTTCACTTTCGCACCCCTTGCAATGGCGCGCCAGGGTCACTGTCCCTATGTAGGGGCCATGCCCTGCCAAGTCCATCCGGCGACATGGCTTCGGGCGAGGAGGAGGGACCGATTTGCGGATGTTTCCGGTGCTGTTGCTGCTTCCGCTGGTCGAGATCGCACTTTTCGTGGTGGTCGGCGGCGTAATCGGCGTCTGGGCGACGCTCGGGCTGGTGGTGCTGGCGGTGGTGGTCGGCTTCGCGGTCGTGCGGGCGAACGGCTTCCAGACGCTTCTCCGGGCGCGGCGCAGCCTGGAAGCAGGCGTGGATCCCGTGGGCCCTATGGCTCAGGGGGCGCTCGGTGTGCTGGCCGGGCTTCTGCTTATCGTGCCTGGCTTCCTGACCGATGCCGCTGGTCTCCTGCTGCTCATGCCGCCCGTTCGTCGCGCGCTGATCGGCTGGGCGGCGGCACGTATCAGCGTTCGGGCGGCGGGGCGGCCATCGGGGTGGCAGCCGCCGGCCGCGGCGCAGACGATCGATGCGGACTACGAGGTCATAGAAGAGCCCACTCCGCCGCGGCGCGGGCAGTCGGGCTGGACCCAGCCGCATTAAGCGCGCTGCTGCGCGTTGTGAGCCGGTATGAGGCGTGCTAGACCGCCCGCCGATCCGGCAATGACAGGGAAACGACCATGGCCAACGATGCAAACGGCGCCTCCGACGGGGCGAACGGCGCACAGGAGGCGGCGGCGCCGCGGCTGCAGATCCTCAACCAGTATACCCGCGACCTCTCCTTCGAGAACATCGCGGTTCAGAAGGGGCTGACCACCGACGGCAAGCCCGAGGTGCGGGTGGCCGTCAACATCGACGCCCAGAAGAAGGGCGAGGAACGCTACGAGGTGGCGCTGAAGGTCAAGGTCGACAGCAAGGTCGGCGAGGCGCAGCTCTTCATCCTCGAGCTCGACTATGCCGGGCTCTTCTCGATCCAGAACGTGCCGGAGAACCAGATCCACCCGGTCCTGATGATCGAATGCCCGCGGCTGATCTTCCCCTATGTCCGCCGGATCGTCGGCGATGTTAGCCGCGACGGGGCCTATCCGCCACTGAACCTCGAGATGATCGACTTTCTGGCGCTCTATCGCAACGAGTTGGCTCGCCGCCAGCAGGCGACCGCCAAGCCGGTCGCCCAGGCCTGAGGCGGCCCCGCGCGATTGCAACGACGGCCTTGCTCACGCGCAGTTCCGTGGGTGGGCGCTCAGGCCTTCCGCCAGATCGCGCCCTCGCCAAGGCTATCGACGAAAGCGTCATGGGCCTCGGCCTCGGCCGGGGTCAGACGCGGCGGGAGCGGACGCGGGCGTGGCGGCGGCGACCAGGGCCCGGCCTTCGTGTCGATGTTGGTGCTGCTGCGCACCACCGACAGGGTGAGGCCCTGCTGGCGGCCGCCCATCAGTTCCAGATAGACCTCCGCCAGAAGCTCGGCGTCGAGAAGCGCGCCGTGTTTCGTGCGCCCCGAATTGTCGACCCCGAAGCGGCGGCAGAGCGCATCGAGGCTGTTCTGCGCACCTGGAAAGCGCCGCCGTGCGATGTCGAGCGTATCCACCGCCCGCGCCCAGGGGATCGAAGGCCGGTCGACCCAGCCGAGCTCGGCGTTGATGAACTTCATGTCGAAGGCGGCATTGTGGATCACCAGCTTCGCATCGCCGACAAACGCGAGAAAATCCTCGACCACGTCGCGGAAGAGCGGCTTGTCCGACAGGAAGGCGGCGCTGAGCCCGTGGACGGCGAAGGCTTCGGCCGGCACGTCGCGCTGGGGGTTGATGTAGCGGTGGAAGCTCTCGCCGGTGGGGATGTGGTTCAGTAGCTCGACCCCGCCGATCTCGACCAGCCGATCGCCGGTGGACGGGTCGAGGCCGGTGGTCTCGGTGTCGAAGACGATCTCACGCATCACTCGCGCTCCCTGATCCTGGCCAGCAGGGCATGGACCGCTGTGCGGGCGGCGTCGAGCCCCTCGTCGCTGTGGATGACGTGATCGGCGCGGGCGCGCTTCTCGGCATCGGGCATCTGGCGGGCCATGATCGCGGCCAGCGCAGCCTCATCCACGCCCGGGCGTGCAAGGGCTCGCGCACGCTGGACCTCGCGGGGGGCGGTCACCACCACGACTGCGTCGAGCCAGGCCTCGGCGCCGGTCTCGTAGAGCAGCGGGATGTCGAAGAGCAGAATTCGGGCGCCCGCGTGTTCCTCGATGAAGCGGGCGCGATCGGCGGCAACGAGTGGATGGACGCGCGCCTCGAGGCCGGCGAGCAGTTCCGGATCGGCGCCGACCGCCACGCGCAGCGCGTCGCGGTCCACGCCTCCGTCACGGATGGCTGCGGGGACCAGGTCGGCCAGCGCCGCGGCGCCCGGTCCGCCGGGGGCATAGATGCGGTGGACGGCGGCATCGGCGTCCCAGACCGGGACGCCGGCTTCGGCGAAGAAACCGGCCGTCGTGGTCTTGCCCATGCCGATCGAGCCGGTCAGCCCCAGCCGGAAGGGCCGCGCGCTCACGACGCCAGTACAGCGGCGCGCAGGTCATCGTCGACCTGCGGCCGCTGGCCGAACCAAGCCTCGAACCCCGGAACCGCCTGATGCAGCAGCATCCCGAGCCCGTCCACGGTGACGAGGCCGCGCGCCTCGGCGGCGGCGAGGAAGGGGGTCACGAGCGGCTGATACACGATGTCGGTGGCGATCGCAGTGGCGGGTGCGGCGTCGAGGGCGATCTCCAGCGGCGGCTGGCCAGCCATGCCGAGCGACGTTGTGTTCACGATGGTGGCGGCGCCGTCCATCGCCGCGGCGGCCTCAGACCAGTCCACGACGGTGATCGGGCCACCGATATGGGTGCGCAGTTCCTCGGCCCGGGCACGGGTCCGGTTGGCGATGCGCACGTCAGGGGCACCTGCGTCAATCAGGCCGGCAGCGACCGCGCGCGCGGCACCGCCGGCGCCGAGGATCAGCGCCGGTCCGGCGCTTGGATCCCAGCCGGGCGCGGAGTGGCGCAGGTTGGCGATGAAGCCGTAGGCGTCGGTATTGTCGGCGCCGAGGCCGCCGTCCGGGAGGAAGGTGAGCGTGTTGGCCGCACCGATGCGCCGTGCGGTTTCGGTCACCTTCGTTGCCAGTGCGAGCGCCGCCTCCTTGTGCGGGATGGTGGCATTGCATCCGGCGAAGCCGAGGAGGCGCATGGCCTCGAGGCTCGCGGCCAGCTGCGCGGGGTCCACCGCCACGGGGACGTAGTGGCCCGCGATGCCGTAGCGGCGCAGCCAGTGGCCGTGGAGCGCCGGCGAGCGCGAATGGCCGATGGGCCAGCCGATGACGCCGGCGAGGCGGGAAGAATTGGTCATTCCTGACAGACCCCTCTGGCTCGCAGAAAGCCCAGCAGCTCCAGCAGTGGCAGGCCCTGCACGCTGAACCAGTCGCCGCGGATCTGGGCGAAGAGCTGCGCGCCCTCGGCCTCTGCACGGTAGGCGCCGACGCAGGCGAGAACCTCGGCGCCGTAGCGGGCGAGATAGTCGTCGAGGAAGGCGTCGGAGAACGGGCGCATCCAGAGCTCGACCCGGCCGACATGGCGCCAGACGGGCGTGCCGCCCTGGCAGATGACCGCCGCGGACAGCAGCTCGTGGCGCTTGCCGCGCAGGGAGCGCAGGTGCTCGGCCGCCTCGGCGAGATCGCGGGGCTTGTCGTAGAGGCGGCCTTCGCAGACCAGAACCTGATCGGCGCCGAGCACGAGAGCGGCACCACGGCGAGCCGAGACTCGCTGCGCCTTCATCTCGGCAAGCTTGTCCGCGAGGTCTCGCGGAGAGGCGTCCTCGGCCAGCAAAGCCGCCTTGACTGCCTCCTCGTCGACGCCGGCGACACGGGTCTCGAAGGCAACGCCCGCGGCGCTGAGCAGGGCGGCGCGGCTTGTCGAGCGTGAGGCGAGGATCAAGGCTTCGGGCATGGAGGTCAGGCTGTTTTTAGGTCGCCCGCAGTCATGCGGCGGATTGCCCGCGCGTTCAAGCCGGCGTTCGGGTGGTGCACCGGCCCGGCTTGCCGTTCCGCCGCCGATCGGCATGATCGGGCCTCATCCTACCCGAGTCACCGGGGACCCCATGGACAGGCCGCCACCGGCGCGCGGGTCGACGCTCTCGCCGCTGCGCAACCCTACCTTCCGCGCGATCTGGCTCGCGAGCTTCGCGTCGAATTTCGGCGGGCTGATCCAGGCCGTGGGCGCGGCCTGGCTGATGACGATCATCTCCGGCTCGGCCGACATGGTGGCGTTGGTGCAGGCCTCGACCACGCTGCCGATCATGATCTTCGCTGCCCTGTCCGGAGCGCTTGCGGACAGTTTCAACCGGCGACTGGTGATGCTGACCGCGCAGAGCTTCATGCTTGGGGTTTCCGTGCTGCTGGCGGTGTTCGCATATTTCGGCCTGCTGACGCCGTGGCTGCTGCTCGCCTTCACCTTCCTGATCGGCTGCGGCACGGCACTGAACAACCCGTCCTGGCAGGCGTCGGTGGGCGACATCGTGCCGCGTGAGGACATCCCGGCCGCCGTGGCGCTGAACAGCGTGGGCTTCAACCTGACGCGCAGCGTCGGGCCGGCGATCGGCGGTACGATCGTGGCGACGGCCGGTGCGGCCGGGGCGTTCGCGGTGAATGCACTCAGCTACTTCCCGCTGCTCTGGGTGCTGTGGCGCTGGCGGGCGCCGGTGGTGGTGAACACGCTGCCCCGCGAGACGATCGGCACGGCTGTCTCGGCCGGCCTGCGCTTCGTGGCCATGTCGCCGAACATCGGGCGGGTGCTGCTGCGCGCCTTCACCTTCGGGTTTTCCACCATCGCCGTGTTGGCGCTGCTACCGCTGGTGGCGCGGCATTTGGTCGCGGGCGGGCCCCTGACCTACGGCATCCTGCTCGGGGCATTCGGGGCGGGGGCGGTTGCAGGCGCCTATCTCGGCGTGCGGCTGCGCGCGGTGATCTCGGCCGAGGTCATCGTGCGGATCGCCTTCCTCGGCTTCGCCTTCTGCGCGGCGACGGCGGCGCTCAGCCCCTATGCGTGGCTGACCACGATTGGAATGACCTTCGGGGGAGCGGCCTGGCTGCTGGCGCTGTCGCTCTTCAACACCACGGTGCAGCTTTCGACCCCGCGCTGGGTGGTCGGGCGGGCAGTGTCGCTATACCAGACCGCGACCTTCGGCGGCATGGCGCTAGGCAGCTGGATCTGGGGGCAGGTCGCAGAAGCCAGCGGGGTCGACACGGCGCTTATCGCGGCCGCGGTCGTCATGCTGGCCAGCGGTGCGCTCGGATTCCTGCTGCCGCTGGCGCGGCCGAGCGACATGAATCTCGATCCGCTGAACCGTTTCAAGACGCCGGAGATCGCCGTGAGCATCACGCCGCGCAGCGGGCCGATCGAGGTGGAGATCGAGTACCGGATCCGGGTCGAGGACCAGGCCGAGTTTCTGCGTCTGATGGGCGCGCGCCAGCGAGTGCGCACCCGCGACGGGGCACGCCAGTGGACGCTGCTGCGCAATCTCGAGGATGCCGAGGTTTGGTGCGAGAGCTATCACAGCCCGACCTGGACCGAGTATCTGCGGCAGAACTCGCGCGCTATCCTCGCCGATGCCGAGATCGGGGAGCGCATCCGGGCGCTGCACGTCGGGCCGGAGCGGCCGAAGGTGCGCCGGATGATCGTGCGCCAGCCGGGCAGCGTGCACGCCGACCCCGTTCCCAAGCCGCCGGTCGATCATCACTGATGCCGCCGTACACGAGCGTAGACAGCCGGGCGCGCGGCGGTTTACCCATTGGCGACGGACATTAGAAACGGGAGTGCGGCCCACGACCAATACGATGGACCTCACCGTCAACGAATTCTAGCGCATCGGCGGAAAGCCGGAGATCCACAGGGAGGACTGCGAGAATGACGGACATAAGGACGTTTGCGGCGCTGGGCGCGCTGCTGGCGGGCATGAGCCTGGCCGGCGCGGCGGCGGCGCAGGACCACAGGCTGCGCCTGCAAGCGGCGGTGCCGACGGCGAGCATCTATTTCGAATTGCTGCAGCGCTATGCGGACCGCATAGAGGCGATGTCGGCCGGGCGGGTCAGCATCGAGGTCCTGGCAGACGGCGCCATCGTGCCGGCTTTCGAGATCCTAGACGCGGTCGACCAGGGCGTGGTCGAGGCGGGCTATGCCTGGACGCATTACTGGTCGGGCAAGCATCCGGCGGCGGGCCTGTTCTCGAACCCGATGGCGGGCGCCGGCGCAGGGCTGGACCAGCTCAGCCATGTCGCCTGGCTGGTCGAGGGCGAGGGGGGCGAGCTCTACGAGCGCTTCTTCACCGACGTGCTGCAGGCTAACGTCAAGCCGTTCATGGTCCAGCCGATGGGCCCGGACCCGCTCGGCTGGTTCGCGCGGCCGATCGAGAGCGTCGCCGACTTCCAGCAGCTCCGCTACCGCTCGCCCCCCGGCATCACCGGCGAGATCTTCGCCGAGATGGGCGTGACCGCGGTGGCCCTGCCCGGCGGCGAGATCGTCCCCGCCGCCCAGCGCGGGGTGATCGACGCGGCCGAATGGATCGGCCCGGCGGACGATCTCAACCTCGGCCTCAACGCGATCTGGAAGAACTACTATCTTCAGGGCCTGCACCAGTCGACGGACGTCGGCGAGGTGGTGATCAACCGCGACGTCTGGGACAGCTTCCCCGAGGACATCCAGGCGATCTTCAGCGCCGCGGCGCTGGCCTCGATGGCCGAGACCTACGCTTTCAACGTCGCGCGCAATGCCGCCGCGATCGTGAAGCTTCGCGAGGAGTTCGGCGTAGAGATCCGCGACACGCCGGCGGACTTCTTCCCAGAGTTCGTCCGGGCCACCAACGTGGTGCTCGACCGCTACGCCGGGCAGGACGCCTTCTTCAAGGAAGTCCTTGATTCACAGCGGGGCTTCGCTGAGACTGTAGTTCCGTACTGGACGAAGATCCTCGATCTCTACTCGAATCTAGGCAACGCCGCCCTCGAGGCGAACTAGCCCAATAACGACGGGACAGGGATGGCAACGACGAGACCGGGCCTGCTGCGCGTAACGCACGCGCTCGACCAGATCAGCCTGTGGTCCGGCCGCATCGTCGCCTTCCTAGTCCTGCCCATGGTGGCGGGGCTCGTCTACGAGGTGGTGGCCCGGTACGTGTTCCGGGCCCCCACTGCCTGGGCCTACGACATGACCTTCATGCTCTTCGGCACCTACTTCATGCTGGGCTCGGCCTATACGCTGATGCGCAAGGGTCATATCCGCACCGACACATTCTATGGCAGCTGGTCGCCACGGACCCAGGGGGCGGTGGATGCCGTCTGCTACGTGATCCTCATTCCGGCGCTGGCCATCTTCTTCTGGGTGGGCTGGCAGTATTTCGCCCGGTCCTTCGCCCAGGGCGAACGCATCGTCACGAGCCCCTGGATGCCGATCGTCTATCCTTTCAAGTTCGTGATCCCGCTGACCGCGGCGCTCCTGATCCTTCAGAGCATATCCGAGCTTCTCAAGAGCATCTGGGCGGTGCGCACAGGTGAATGGCCGTGACCCCTGAAGTCCTCGGCCTCGTCTCGCTCGCCGTCCTATTCGGCGCGATCTTCATCGGTTTTCCGATCGCTTTCACGCTGATCATGGTGGCGCTCGGCTTCGGCTGGCTGGCGCTCGGCCAGGTGGTCGTGAACCTGATGGTGCTGCAGACCTTCGCGGTCATGCGCGACCCCACGCTTTCGGCAATCCCGTTCTTCCTGTTCATGGGCTATCTGCTGGAGCGAGCGGGACTGATGGAGCGGCTCTTCACCGGCTTCCAGCTGATGTTCGCCGGCCTGCGCGGTTCGCTCTATCTCGCGGTGCTGGTCACGGCCACGATCTTCGCGGCGGCGACCGGGATCGTCGGCTCATCGGTGACGCTGCTGGGCGTGATGGCCGCGCCAGCGATGATGCGCTCGGGCTATGACGTGCGCATGTCGGCCGGCACGATCGCCGCAGGCGGCACGCTCGGCATCCTCTTGCCGCCCTCGGTGATGCTGATCGTGATGGGCCCCGTCGTCGGCGTGCCGGTGACGGATCTCTTCGCCGGCGCGGTGATCCCGGGGCTAATGCTGGCGCTGCTCTACGTGATCTACACGCTAGTGCGCTGCCACTTCAATCCGTCCCTCGGGCCCGCCCTGCCGATGGAGATGCGGGCCTCGTCCTGGACGGTGATCCTGCGCGAGATTGTGCTTGGCATGCTGCCGGTGGTGGTGATCATCCTCGCCACGCTCGGCGTCATCATGGCAGGCATCGCCACGCCCACGGACGCGGGCGCGGTCGGGGCCTTCGCAGTGCTCTTGCTGACGATCGCCTACCGGCGGATGAGCTGGGCGAGCCTTTGGCACGCGATGATCACCACCGTGCTGACCTCGTGCATGATTCTGTTGCTGGTCGCGGCCTCCAACTTCTACGGCTCGGTGTTCTCGCGCTTGGGGAGCGCCTCCTGGATCGCCGAGATGCTGCTCGCGCTCGATCTCGGGCCGACGGCGATGCTGGTGCTGATCCTCAGCGTAATCTTCATCCTCGGCTGGCCGCTGGAATGGGTGCCGATCGTAATGGTGGTGGTGCCGATCATGCTGCCGCTGGTGAACCAGCTCGGGATCGATCTGCTTTGGTTCTCGATCCTGGTGGCCGTGACCATGCAGACCGCATGGCTGTCGCCACCAGTGGCGCTCTCGGCCTATTTCCTGCGTGGGGTGGTGCCGCAGTGGAAGCTGTCGGACATCTATATCGGCATGATCCAGTTCATGGGCATCCAGATCGTCGGCGTGGCTCTGCTGGTGCTGTTTCCGCGGCTGGTGACCTGGCTGCCGGAGGTACTGCGGAACTGAGGCGGCCGCGTCCGAGACCCACGGTCACTATTCCGTCGCGCGCGTCGCCGTGATCGTCCAGTCCCATTCGAGGTCACCCTCGGGCTCGGGCAGGTTGGCGAACAGGAACTGCGCGGTGAAACCGCGGATCTGTCCGGGCGGCACGTCGGGCCGGGCGATCGCGCTGGCCTCGCCGATGACCGGGCAGTCGGCCGGCGCTGCCCCGGCCTCGGGGCAGTCGCGCAGCCGCACCGCGATCGTCATGTCGCGCAGCCGCCAGCGGTCCGATCCGTTCAGCACCCGCCCCGTCATGGTCGCGCCGCGAAGGCTCGGCGTCACCTCGATCCGGTCGAGCGTCAGCTCTCCGGGCGCGATGCGCTGGTGCGCTTCGGCCGTCTCGGGCGAGGTCTGCCAGAAGTAGACCGCGAGCCCCGCCGCCGCCACCGCGCCACCGGCCAGCCCCCAGCGGCGGAAGGCAGGGGAGGCCACCAGCGCATAGGCATAGGCCGCGAGGGCGAGCACGAGGACGACGATATGCATGGCGGCTCCGTATGGCGGGACCGGCGGCCCCTGCCGGATTCTAAGCCAGAGCGCCGCGATTGCCAAACCGCCCGGGCCCGGCTTGACAGGGCGCCGGTGATGTCACGATGTGGGGTGTCAATGCGGGACCCGGCGGCATGAGCACTCACGACAGCGAGATCGACGCGCGCAACGAGAATATTCTGATCTGGGTGAACGGGGCGCTGGTTCCGCGCGCCGAGGCAGTGGTCTCGGTCTATGACAGCGGCTTCATGCTTGGCGACGGCATCTGGGAGGGGATCCGGCTCCACGACGGCCGGTGGGGCTTTCTCGACGACCATCTCGACCGGCTGTTCGAGGCGGCGCGCGCCATCGACCTCGACATCGGCATGGACCGTGCCGCAGTTGCCGAGGCGATCGAGGCGACGCGTGCGGCAAACGCGATGACGGGCAACGCCCACGCACGGCTGATGGTGACCCGCGGCCGCAAGGCCCGGCCGTTCCAGCACCCGAAGCTGTCGCGCTACGGCGCGACGGTCGTGATCATCATGGAGCATTCGATCGCTACCAGCCGCGAGGGCCGCGGCGTGCGGCTGGTGACGGTACCGCAGGTGCGCGGCCTGCCGATGAGCCAGGATCCCAAGCTCAACAGCCATTCCAAACTCAACTGCGTGCTGGCCTGCATCCAGGCCGACAAGGCCGGCGCCGACGAGGCGCTGATGCTCGACCCGCATGGCTTCGTGAACACGACCAACGCCTGCAACTTCTTCATCGTGCGCAAGGGCGCCGTCTGGACCTCCACCGGCGACTACTGCATGAACGGCATCACCCGCGCGAAGGTGATCGAGCTTTGCCGGGCAAACGGCATCCCGGTATTCGAGCGCAACTTCAGCCTGGTCGATACCTATGGCGCCGCCGAGGCCTTCCTGACCGGCACCTTCGCCGGCCAGACGCCGGTGGCCGAGCTCGACGGTCGCCCATTCGGTGACGGTGCCGCCGGGCCGGTGACCCGCCGCATCCAGGGCCTCTACCGCGATCTTCTCCATGCCTGAGACCCCCTCGCGCATAGCGATGTGGTCGGGGCCGCGGAACCTTTCGACCGCGATGATGCGCTCCTTCGGTAATCGAGCAGATGTAGCCCAAGTGTGGGACGAGCCCTTCTATGCCGTCTACCTGGCGATGAGCGGGCTCGACCATCCGATGCGCGCCGAGATCCTTTCGACCCAGGCGCAGGACTGGCGGCAGGTGGCGGCGGCCTGCGCCAGCGTGCCGGCGGGACCGGGGCGGATCGTCTATCAGAAGCAGATGACCCACCATCTGCTGCCCGACATCGGGCGCGACTGGATCGCGGAGCTGTGCAACGTCTTCCTGATCCGCGCGCCCGAGCGGGTGCTGGCGAGCTACGCGGCCAAACGCGAGGCGGTCACGCTCGAGGACATCGGCTTCACCCAACAGGCCGAGCTGTTCGACTTCGTCGCCGAACGCGACGGCGTGGCGCCGCCGGTGATCGAGGCCGAGGAGGTGCGCGCCGATCCCGACGGGGTGCTGCGCCGGCTCTGCGCCCGGATCGGCCTCGACTTCGACCCGGCCATGCTCGCCTGGCTGCCGGGACCGCGCGCCTCCGACGGGGTCTGGGCGCCGCACTGGTACGGAGCGGTGGTCAACTCGACCGGCTTCGCGCCCCCCGATCCCCCGCCGCCGCCTCTGCCTGACAATCTACGCCGAATCGCCGATGCCGCGCAGCCGTCCTACGACCGCCTCTTCGCCCACCGGCTCTGACACTCCCGCCCCGGAGACCGCACGACATGAAAGACGACATCAACGCCCGTTTCGCGCTGGCTGGCGAGATAGCCGACAGCGCCGCCCGGCTGGCGCAGGAGCACTGGTCGCGGCGTGGCGGGCTCACGATCGAATCCAAGGCCAATGCGCTCGACATGGTCTCCGAGGCCGACAGGGCGGTGGAACGCGCGATCCGCGACGCGATCGCGGCCAGTTTCCCCCAAGACGGGGTGCTCGGCGAGGAGTACGGGCTGGCGCCGGGCAGCTCGGGCTTCACCTGGGTCGCCGATCCGATCGACGGCACGGTGCCCTTCCTGACCGGCATGCCCAACTGGTGCGTCTCGATCGCCGTCAAGCGCGGCGCCGAGACCGTCGCCGGAGTGATCGCCGTGCCGACGCATGGCGAGGTGTTCGCCGCTCGGCTGGGCGAGGGGGCGACGCTGAACGGCCGACCGCTCGTGATCCCGACCGACGTGACCATCCGCAACACGGCCGTAGGCGTCGGTGCCAGCCATCGCACTCCCCCCGACACGGCAGCGGAGGCGGTGCGCCGGCTGCTGGCGGACGGGGGCATGTTCTTCCGCAACGGCTCGGGGGCGCTGATGCTGGCATATGTCGCGGCCGGACGGCTGTCTGGCTACTTCGAGCCGCACATGCACCCCTGGGACTGTCTCGCCGGGCTCCTGATCATCCGCGAGGCTGGCGGGCGTACGGCGCCCTTCGGCTCGCCGGATGATCATGCGGCGGGCACGCTGGTTCTGGGGACGGCGCCCGGGGCGTGGGATGACCTCGCCTGGATGGCCGAGGAGCCCGCGCCGGCGTAATCGCGCCGCATTCCCGTCGATACGCATGGTCAGCGCTGCGGCCTCCCCTACATGGACGGGGGTGGAACGATGGCAGGCAGACGGGAGATGGGGCCGACATGACGGAGGTGGGTTACGACGAGCAGGGCGCAGTCGATCTCGACGGGATCTATGACGACGGCGATCCAGCCGCCTATTACGCCGCCCTCGCGCGGCTCGACTACGAACTGCCCCGGCATGCGGCCCCCGTGTTGCGGCAGCTGATCGCGGCGCTTCGCCAGGGGCGCGACAAGCGGGAGCTGACCATCGTCGACCTCGGGGCCGGCTACGGGATGAACGCCGCCATGCTCAGGGGCGGGCATGAACTCGACGATCTCTACGGCCACTACGCAGAAGCGGGGCGCAGCGGGGCGGCACCAGCGAGCGGTGCCCGGGCCGACCGCGATCTGCGCATCATCGGCGTCGACCGCGCCGTCAAGGCGCTCGACCACGCCCGCGAATCAGGCCTGCTCGACGCGGCGATCGCAGCCGATCTGGAACAGGACGGCCTCGACGAGACCGAGGCAGCGCTGTTGGCGGGCGCGGACCTTCTGGTCTCGACCGGGACGGCCGGATACGTCACCCTCGCCTCGCTCGACCGGGTGCTAGAGGCGGCCCGCCCCGGCCGGCCGTGGATCGTGCATTTCGCGCTGCGCATGTTCGATTTCGAGGCCGAGAGCGCGATGCTGTCCGAGCACGGCTACCTGACGGAGACGGCGCCGGGCCTCTATCCACAGCGCCGCTTCGCCTCCGAGAAGGAGCGCATTCAAGCCATCGACAGCCTCGTCCAGCGCGGCATCGACCCAGAGGGGGCCGAGGGTGAGGGCCGGTACTTCGCCAGGCTCCACGTCGCGCGGCCAGCAGCCGAGGTGAAGCAGGCGTCGCTTGAGGAAATCCTCGCGGGCGTGCGGGTCCGGCCCTTGCCGGATGAGGCGACCGGCGCCTAGTTCTGCAACCGGCCGGCGTCGCGGCCTAGTCGGACCGAGCCGGGTCGACTGTCGGCCCGCCTGTTGCGACGCGGCTGAGGCTGGCGAAGGGCCGCTCGACGGCATGGCGCAGCCGGGCGAGGCGTCTCCTTGAACGGCAAGGTTCGGACGCGGCCAGGCATGGTGCGAATGCCCGTCCCTGCACCACGCTCGGCCATCGCTGCGCGCGGCGCACCGCTGCCGCGGGTGGTGGCGCTCGGCATGTGCCCGGCACCGACTGTCTCGGCCATGCCGGCGGCCGAGCGATACCACGCTCGAATGCCTGTGCGTCGTGCCGCAGGCACACCGTCGACGTGACGGCAGGCGCGGGCGGATTACCCAGCGACGGGAAGAATGCCTACCGCCCCTCGACCTCCACGCTCACGCGCGTCCCCCGGCGAACCTGTGCGACGCAGTGCGCCGCAAGAGCGGGTTTGCTGAAGGTGCAGGTGAGGGAGCAGCGAACAGCCGGAGTGTGCGATACGGCCTCCGTTCGATCGCGTCCGCGCAGGCCCGGATGTGCGCCCGCACGTTAACGAAGCTTTCCTAATGGTTAGCGGCCCGGAATCGTCGTTTTAAATCAGTATGTTGAAATTTGCGCACATGTGCGCACCCGTGCCCGGGCACACTTCCGCCGAACGACCCCCGTCAGAATCGATCACGCCGCGACCGTATCACCTGTCCATATCTGCACCTGTGCAGGGCGCCCTCTTAACTTCCCCGATAGGTCGAATACCCGTAGGGCGCCAGCAGCAGCGGCACATGGTAATGCTCCCCCGTCCGCTCGATCCCGAACCGGATCGGGATGACGTCGAGAAACCGCGGCTCCTCCCCCGCCTGCCCGGTCGCGTCCAGGTATTCCCCGGCCTGGAAGACCAGCTCCCACACCCCCCGCTCCAGCTCCCCCTTCGGGATCACCGGCTCATCGGTCCGGCCGTCCTCGTTGGTCACCATCTCCCGGACCATCTGTGGGCCCTCTGGGCCGAACCGGTAGAGCTGCACCCGCATCCCCGCCGCCGGCACCCCCCGTCCCGTGTCCAGCACATGCGTTGTCACCCAGCCCGCGCTCATCTCCGCCCTCCCATGCTGCCGGTCCATCCTTCCGTTGCCGGCCTCTGTCCGCAACCGTGAAGATTCCCCTTGAAACCGCCGCGCGGGCCGGGTGCTAGTCGGGCAGGAGGATCCCGTGCCCATGAACCGCTACCCCCGAGATCTGCGCGGCTATGCCGGCAATCCGCCGCCCGCCGACTGGCCGGGCAGCGCGCCTGCCGCCGTCTCCTTCGTCCTCAACTATGAGGAAGGCGGCGAGAACTCCATTCTGCACGGTGATGCCGCGTCCGAGGCGTTCCTCTCCGAGATCGTCGGCGCACAGCCTTGGCCCGGCCAGCGGCACTGGAACATGGAGTCGATCTACGACTACGGCGCGCGTGCCGGCTTCTGGCGCCTGCGGGATCTCTTCACCTCTCGCGGCGTGCCATTGACCGTCTACGGCGTGGCCACCGCGCTGGCGCGCTCGCCCGACCAGGTGGCGGCGATGAAAGCCGCCGGTTGGGAGATCGCCAGCCACGGGCTGAAATGGATCGACTACCGCGACCACACGCGTGCGGCCGAGGCCGCCGACATCGCCGAGGCGATCCGCCTCCACACCGAGGTGGTGGGCGAGGCGCCGCGCGGCTGGTACACGGGGCGCTCATCGGTCAACACCGTCGATCTCACCAGCGAGACGGGGATCTTCGACTGGGTCTCCGACACCTATGACGACGACCTGCCCTATTGGCGCGAACACGCCGGCCGCCAGCAGCTGATCATCCCCTACACGCTCGACGCCAACGACATGCGCTTTGCCACCGCGCAGGGCTTCAACTCTGGCGACCAGTTCTTCACCTACCTCAAGGACAGCCTCGACACACTGATCGCCGAAGGCGAAGCGGGCAGCCCGAAGATGATGTCCGTCGGCCTGCACTGCCGGCTTGTCGGCCGACCCGGACGGGCGGCGGCGTTGGCGCGCTTTGTCGACTATGCGCAGGCGCGCGGCGCCTGGCTGCCGCGGCGCATCGACATCGCGCGGCACTGGGCAGCGCGGCATCCGGCACGGCCGGCCGGCGAGCGGCCCAGCCGGATGGGCAGCGATGCCTTCGTCGCGCGGTTTGGTGGCGTCTTCGAACATTCGCCCTGGGTGGCGCAGCGGGCCCATGCGCTGGAACTGGGGCCGGCGCATGACGGTGCCGCGGGGCTCGCGAGTGCGCTCGCACGTGTGTTCCGGTCAGCATCGGAGGCGGAGCGGCTCGGGGTGCTGTGCGCGCACCCGGACCTCGCCGGCAGGCTGGCGGCGGCAAAGCGGCTGACGCCCGACTCGACCGCCGAGCAGGCCTCGGCTGGGCTCGATGCGCTGACCGATGCCGAGCGCACACGCTTCACCGCGTTGAACGAAGCCTATGTAGCTAAACACGGGTTTCCGTTCATCATAGCGGTGCGGGACCACGACAAGGCCGGGATCCTCACCGCCTTCGAGACGCGCCTCTCCAACGACCGCACCACAGAATTCGCGACCGCCTGCATGCAGGTCGAGCGGATCGCCCTTCTTCGCCTGGAGTCCATACTGCCATGACCGACTACTACGCCCCTTCCGGTGGCCTGCCCGGCCAGAATGCGCTGCACACCGGCCGTGCGGTGTTCACTGAGGCCTATGCGGTGCTGCCGCGGGGCGTTTTCACGGATATCGTCGCGAGCCCGCTTCCGTTCTGGGAGGGCACGCGCGCCTGGATCATCGCCCGGCCGATGACCGGCTTCGCCGAGACCTTCTCGCAGTACGTGATGGAGGTCGCGCCTGGCGGCGGCAGCGAGCGGCCGGAGCTCGACCCGGAGGCAGAAGGGGCTCTGTTCGTGACGCACGGGACGCCGGCGATCACCATCGAGGGAGTGCGCCACGATTTGCGGCCGGGCGATCTCGCCTATGTGCCGGCTGGCGCGGCGTGGCGTTTCGAGAACGCGGGGGGCGAGACCGCGCGGTTCCACTGGTTCCGCAAGGCCTATGAGGCCGTGGAGGGGGTCGCCGCGCCCGCGCCCTTCGTGCGCAACGAGCAGGAGATCGCGCCCTCGGCCATGCCAGACACCGAGGGCCGCTGGGCGACGACGCGTTTCGTCGATCCCGCGGATCTGGCGCATGACATGCACATCACCATCGTCACCCTGCAGCCCGGCGGCGTCATCCCCTTCGAGGAGACGCATGTGATGGAGCATGGGCTCTATGTGCTGGAGGGCAAGGGCGTCTACCGGCTGAACCGCGACTGGGTCGAGGTCGAGGCGGGCGACTTCATGTGGCTGCGCGCCTTCTGCCCGCAGGCTTGCTACGCCGGCGGCCCGGGACCGTTCCGCTACCTGCTCTACAAGGACGTGAACCGCCATCCGAAGCTGCGGCTGGCACGGTGAGTGGCATGGTGGACGATCGCGTCATCATAGCCGAGCCTCTCACCGCCGAGGCTTTCGCGCCCTTCGGCGACGTCATCGAGGCTGGCGGCGGCAGCTTTCCGATCAACGGCGGGATGGTGGACCGCTTCAACGATCTCGCCCGCGTCGAGGTCGACGGCGGGCGGCTCGGGATCAGCGCGGGCCGCGGGCGACCCTATGCGCTGCCGCTTGCGCTGACGCTGGTCGAGCGCCATCCGCTCGGCAGCCAGGCCTTCGTGCCGATGAGCGAGGATCCGTTCCTGGTAATCGTCGCGCCTGACGAGGGGGGCGTGCCGGGGCGGCCGCGCGCCTTCCTGACCGCGCCGGGCCAAGGGGTGAACTACCTGCGTGGCACCTGGCACGGTGTGCTGGCGCCGCTCGGTCGCACGACAAGCTTCCTCATCGTCGATCGCATCGGCGAGGGGGTGAACCTCGAGGAATACCGCTACGACCAGCCCTGGCAAGTGCGGGCGGGGTAGGCGCGCGATCCATCCACCCCGGGCCCTCAGGGCGCCCGGGGGGCGGCGCTCGTCGCCGGCTCGGGTCGCGGCCACGGCAGGTCCGTGAGGTCCCGCACCGACATCCGTCTTGCCTGTGGGTGGTCGAAGGCATCGGCCGCCTGCTCACAGTCGGCTTCGCGCCACCCGAACATATCTGGAAACGTCATCTCCTTGCTCCCTGACGATACCTTCGTGATATCGCTGGATCGGCCGGGTCAGACCATGCATGCCTTCGCGACCTGGGTTCAGGAAAGCTGAATGCAGATCCTCAACCGCATCCCCCCGCGCGCCCTCCGCGCGGTCGCGGCCGTCGCCCGGCGAGCCGGCGCCAGAGGCGCTGGCCCACGGGCCGGTTTTCTCCGACGCCTCGCTTTGTCTCGAGGCGGCAATCTCGAGCAGGGGGGGGTTCCTCACCTTCGAGACGCTGGCAGCCTATGCGCTTGACCATGGCCGTTTGGTCGAGCCCTTCACCCGACGCCGGGCGACCGGCAACGCCTATTGGCTGATGACCGCCGAGGGGCACCGGCCCTCGGGTCCGGTGCGGCTGTTCTGCGACTGGCTGAGGCTGCGGATCGTCGAGAGCGGGCTCGGCGCGGCGCGCGAAGGCTGAGCTCGATCAGCCGGGGCCGCCGGTCACCGGCCGGATCAGCTGCTTTTCCAGCACCCGCATCACCTGGCGCAGGTCGTTGCCGCGCTTGAGGATGCGCCCGTCCATGGCGAGCACTATGTACTGGCCCTGCCGCGCGGCCAGCGCCGGGCGCTTCTCGATGCGGTAGAGGGGATGTTCGGCGCTGCGGCGGTAGATGGCGAAGATCGCCACGTCGCGCAGCATGGAAATGCCGTAGTCGCGCCAGATCCCCGCCGCGACCATGCGACCATAGAGGCCGAGGATGGTCGAAAGCTCCGACCGGTCGAAGGCGACCCGATCGGCCAGGGCGGGAAACCGCGCGATTTCTGCGCTTTGCACCATGGGCCGAGCATGGCCGTCCAGGTGGGCTTTGGCAAGCGTCCCGAAGGGAGCTTGCCAAAGCCCACCGCCGGTATCTGTTTGCCCGGCCAGCACAAAGGATCCAGCCTATGCGCGACTTCCAGACCCCGGGGCGATCACCCGTTCTGGCCACAGACGGGATGGTCGCTACCTCCCATCCGCTGGCCAGCCAGGTGGCCGTATGGATGCTGGAAAAGGGGGGCAGTGCGGTCGACGCCGCGATCGCCGCCGCTGTTCTGCTCGGGATCTGCGAGCCAATGATGACCGGCCTCGGCGGCGCCCAGGTTATCCTGATCGACCGTGCCGCGGCGTGCTGATCGGGGCGAGCGATCCACGCTAGAACGGCTGCGCGCTGGGGTGCTGAGCGCGGATTCGCACGCTTGCAAATCCGCCTATGCGTTTGATAAGACTATAATTTACGTTCGGCGTTAACCTGAAATTAACCTCTCGCGCGCCGCCGGACGAAGGCGATCGCCCCCACGCCCACTACCAGTAGCCCGAGCGGCGCCGGGACGGGAATGGGGGCGATGTCGTGGTAGCTGCGCGGCGGGTCAGCGAGGGCGAGTTTCGTCACGCGCTCGATCTCGCTGGCGAAGTCGAGCGGGTTGGTGAACCATTGCCCGCCGGACGTCATGAAATTGGCGTCCCACGCGGGCGACGGCTCCCCAATTTCGCGGCAAACGGCTGAATCCAGTCCTGCCCAAGAACCACAAAACAGGTCTTCGTAGGCCTTCGTGCCCTGTCGGTAACCGAGGCTGCCCAGGACTTGATGCGCGGTCCAATACTCGAGCGGAATCATGCCGGGGAAGTTGCTGTTCAAGTCACCGCCAGTTCTGAACGAAACAAAATTGTAATCCATTCCGCCAAGTCGGTAATTTGAGAAACTCCAACTCGTCAGATTCTCGTTCTCATCGAATGAGATGAAAAAATTCTCCGCAAGGCCCTGCCCTTGAGAAAAATCGAATCCGGCCACAGCGCTCAGGGCTGGGTCATCGTAGGGGCCGAAGAACCAATCGTATTCGATGGTACGATTGGCGAGAGATGGGCCATCCGGAAGCTTGGATCTATCTATCTTCAAGTATCCGGTATTGAGCAGCACCCTGTCCGCCGGATCCTTCTGGTTCGCCACATAGGCCGGCCCGCTGACATAGTAGTAATGCAGCGTCTCCGCCTCGACCGTTGTGCCCGCCAGCACAACAGCCACAGCAGCCGCAGTCATTTCTTTGACGTTTTTCATTCCCACACCCCCTGTTTCTAGCAGAATGACAGGGGGCGAGGGGTTTGCAAGCGTCACGCGGCGCGGATCACGCCTCGCGCTCGGTGTCGACTGGCTGGGCGATCAGCTTGTCGATGCGGCGGCCGTCCATGTCCACCACTTCGAAGCGCCAGCCGAAAGCGTTGACGCTCTCGCCCTCCTCGGGGATGTGGCCGAGGGCGTCGAGCACCAGGCCCGCGACGGTGACGTAGTCGCCGGGGAAGGGCCCGCGCAGGCCGAGGGCGTCCGCCGCGCGGTCGATCCCCAGCCCGCCGTCCATCAGCCAGGTGCCGTCCTCGCGCAGGACCATGTCCGGCTCGCCGGCGCTCCCCTCCTGGGGCAGCGCGCCCGCGATGCTGGTCAGGATGTCTGTGGGGCTCACGAGCCCCTCCAGCGCCCCGTATTCGTCCACCACCAGAGCGACATGCGCCCCGCTGGCGCGGAAGGTGTCGAGCAGCCGCAGGGCCGGCATGGTCTCGCTGACATAGAGCGGCGGGCGGGCGATCTCGTTGAGATCGCTGCCGCCGCGATGCACCAGCGCCAGCACGTCCTTGACCTGCACGACGCCGACGATCTCGTCGAGCCCGTCGCCCGCGAGCGGAAAGCGCGAATGCCCGCTCTCGGCGATGATGTCGAGCACCCGGTCCATCGGCTCGTCGACCGGCAGCCAGACGATGTCGGGCCGCGGCCGCATGATGTTGCGCACCGGCCGGTCGGCAAAGCGGATGACGCCCTCGAGCATCTGCCGCTCGGCCTGGTGGAAGACACCCGCGTCGGTGCCCTCGGCGATCATCGCCTTTACCTCTTCCTCGGTCACCGCGGCGGCGGCGACATTGCGCTGGCCGAGTAGGCGAAGGACCGTCTCGGTGGAGAGGCGCAGGAACCACACGATGGGCCGCCCGATGCTCGCCAGCAGGCTCATCGGGCCGGAGACGAAGGAGGCGATCCCTTCGGCGTTCTGCAGCGCGAGGCGCTTGGGTACCAGCTCGCCGATGATGAGCGAGAGGTAGGTGGTGGCGATGACTACGATCGCCAGCGCGGAGACCTGGGCCCGGGCGCCCCCCAGAACCGGCAGGTCATGCAGCGCCGCGGCCAGCGGCGCGGACAGGACCGTGCCCGAATAGGCGCCGGCGAAGATGCCGATGAGGGTGATGCCGACCTGGACGGTCGAGAGGAACCCGGTCGGATCCTGCACGAGCCTGAGTGCCCGCTCGGCCCCGCGGCTGCCCGTGGCCGCCAAGGTCTCGAGCCGCGCCTTGCGCGACGACACGATTGCAAGCTCGGACATGGCGAAGAACCCGTTGAGCAGGATCAACACCACGATGATGAGGATGTCCCAGATCATATCCTATTTCCTGCCGGCACTACAGGATGCCGGCTTCGATTTCCCTGGCGGCCCGGCTCAGCGTAGCTTGAGCGTGGCGAGCCCGATCATGGCCAGAATGAGCGACACGATCCAGAAGCGGATCACGATCTGCGGCTCGGCCCAGCCCTTCTTCTCGAAATGGTGGTGGATCGGCGCCATCAGGAAAACGCGCTTCTTGGTGCGCTTGTAGTAGAGCACCTGGATGATGACCGAGAGCGCCTCGACGACGAAGAGGCCGCCGATGATGGCCAGCACGATCTCGTGCTTGGTTGCGACGGCGATCGCGCCGAGCGCGCCACCGAGCGCGAGGCTGCCGGTGTCGCCCATGAAGACTGCCGCGGGGGGCGCGTTGTACCACAGGAACCCGAGCCCGCCGCCAATGAGCGCCGCGACGAAGATCAGGATCTCGCCGGTGTCCGGCACGTAGTGCACGCCCAGATAGTCGGTGAAGTCGACGCGGCCGACCGCATAGGCGATCACGCCGAGGCTGCCTGCGGCGATCATCACGGGCATGATGGCCAGTCCGTCGAGCCCGTCGGTGAGGTTCACCGCATTGGCCGCGCCCACGATCACCACCATGGCGAAGGGCACGAAGAACCAGCCGAGGTCGAACAGGAAGGCCTTGAACACCGGGAAGGCGAGCTGGCCGGTCAGATCGGCCGGGTGCAGATACATCGACCAGATCGCCGCGATGGCCGCCAGCGCGAAGCCCGCCGCCAGCCGGATGCGGCCCGAGACGCCGTTATGGGTCTGCTTGGTCACCTTCGCGTAGTCGTCGGCGAAGCCGATCAGCCCAAAGCCGAGCGTGACCAGCAGCACCATCCAGACGAAGCCGTTGTCCCAGCGCGCCCAGAGCAGGGTCGAGACGAGGATCGCCGAGAGGATCAGGAGCCCGCCCATGGTGGGCGTGCCCGCCTTGGCGACGATGTGGCTCTCGGGCCCGTCGTCGCGGATGGGCTGGCCGCGGCCCTGGCGCACGCGCAGCAGGTCGATCAGCGGGCGGCCGAAGAGGAAGCCGAAGATCAGCGCGGTCATGAAGGCGCCACCGGCGCGGAAGGTGATGTAGCGGAAGACGTTGAGGCCGCTGACGCTGCCGGACAGCTCCGCGAGATAGTAGAACATGCTGGCTTACGCCTCCCTGGCGTCTGCGGCTGTATCGGCGGGGCGGGCGTCGCCCATTTCCTTGATGGCCTGCACGACCTGGCCGACCCTTGATCCGAGCGATCCCTTGACCATGGCCACGTCGCCCGCGTCGACCAGTCGCCGCGCGCGCGCGGCCATGGCGGCCGCGTCGGGGAACCATTCGCCGCGCCGGGCTGCCGGCAGCGCCTCGTGCAGGGCGAGCATCCGCTCCCCCGCGCAGTGCACGGCCTGGATGCCGCTGAGCGCCGGCACGCGGGCGAGGCCTGCGTGCAGTTCGCGCTCGGTGGGGCCGAGCTCGAGCATGTCGGCGAGGAAGGCGACCCGGCGCCCGCGGGTGACCCGGCCGATCCCGTCTTCGGTCGGCTCGCCGGCCAGCACCTCGAGCGCGGCGGCCATGGCGGCGGGGTTGGCGTTGTAGCTCTCGTCGATCAGCGTGACGGCGCCGTCGATCCCGCCGGGGCCGAGCGACACGCGCCAGCGCGCGCCGCGCCCCTCGGGCGCCTGCCATTCGGCCAGCGCGAGGCCCGCGCGGGCGATGTCGCCGCCGAGCGCCTCGACCGCGGCCATGACGCCGAGCGCGTTCATCGCCAGGTGTCGTCCGGGCGCGCCGAGGCGGAACAGGAAGTGGCTGCCGCGGGCACGCGCCGCGACCGAGGTCGCCCCGTTCGCCACGGCGGCCGCATCCAGTCGGAATTCCGGCCGCCCCGTCTGGCCGAAGCGCACGATCCGCGCGCCCCGCCGCCGGGCGGCGCGGAGCATGACCCCGTAGCTTGGTGCATCGCGGTTCAGCACGGCGACACCGCCCGGCTCCAATCCCTCGAAGATCGCCGCCTTCTCGCGGGCGATGCCGTCGAGGTCGCGAAAGGCCGCGAGATGCACCGCGGCGATGGTCGTGATCATGGCGACATGCGGGCGCGCCAGCCGGGCCAGAGGCGCGATCTCGCCCGGCGCGTTCATGCCGATCTCGATAACCGCGAAATCGGTCTCCGCCGGCATCCGCGCCAGCGTCAGCGGCACGCCCCAGTGGTTGTTGTAGCTCTTCTCGGCCGCATGCACGCGGCCCTGAGCGCCGAGCGCGAGGCGCAGCATCTCCTTGGTTCCGGTCTTGCCGGCGGAGCCCGTCACCGCGACCAGGCGCGCAGCCGTCCGCGCCCGCGCTACCCGGCCGAGGGCGCGCAGGCCTTCGAGCACGTCGGGAACGACGAGGAGCGGCGCATCGGCCGGCACGCCTTCGGGCTGGCGCGAGACCAGCGCGGCGGCGGCGCCCCTGGCGAAGGCCTCGGCGACGAAGTCATGGCCGTCGCGGGCGGCGCTGAGCGCCACGAAGAGATCGCCGGGCTGCAGGGACCGGGTGTCGATCGACACGCCACTGGCCGTCCAGTCACGCGCCGAGGCGCCGCCGGTTGCCGTTGCCGCCGTCTCGCGGCTCCATAGGACACTCACCGTCCTGCCTCCCCTCCCATCGCGGGGAGCGGGGTGGGGCACCCGCTTCGGGCCGTTCTGCTCATCCTGCCTCCACAGCCCCGCTATGCCGGGCGGGCTGCAATTTGACAAGCGTGCTGAAGCGGCGGGCGCCGATCCGGCGCCCGGTTGATGCGTTTCGGCAAGAGGCGGCCTTCAGCTGAGCTTCATCGTGACCAGACCGGACAGGATCAGCCCCGCGGCGATGAGGCGCATGGCGTTGAGCTGCTCGCCCAGCAGAACGATACCCACTATGAAGGCGCCGAGCGCGCCGATCCCGGTCCAGATCATGTAGGACGTCCCGAGCGGCAGGCTGCGCATGGCTAGCGCGAGCAGGCCGAAGCTGCCGACCATTGTGACGAGCATGACGATGGTCGGAACCGGGCGGGTAAAGCCTGCCGACTGTTTCATCGCATAGGCCCAGACGATCTCGAGCAGGCCTGCCAGGACCAGATAAACCCAAGGCATGAGATTTCTCCCAAATCGCGGGTCGTCCCGTCAGTTCGAGGTTCGGGGAGGTCGTCCAACCCGCCGCTCATATGGGGCATCCGCAGGGCTGCCACAACGGGCGGGGCGCGGATGGTCGGCCATGGTTGCCCCCGGGATACAGATCCCTTTGACCTCCGGGGGAAAAGGCGGGACAAGCTTTGGCGAAGGCCGGGTGACGGCACGGACAACGGGGAGACGGGGAATGACACGCATGAGCATGGCGCTGGCCGGGGTGGCGGCGCTGGCACTGGCGGGGGCTGCGAGCGCGGACCCGGTGAAGGTCGGCATGATCACCACGCTCTCGGGCGGCGGCGCCGGCCTCGGGCTCGACGTGCGCGACGGCTTCCTGCTGGCGCTGAAGATGGCCGGGCAGGAGGATGCGGTCGATCTCGTCATCGAGGACGACCAGCAGCAGCCCGACGTGGCCGTGCAGCTGGCCGACAAGCTGATCCAGTCGGACGGGGTCGACGTGCTGACCGGCATCATCTGGTCGAACCTGGCCATGGCGGTGGTGCCGGCCGCGGTCCAGCAGGGCAAGTTCTACCTCTCCCCGAACGCGGGGCCGTCGGCACTGGCAGGCGCCAGCTGCCACCCGAACTACTTCAACGTCGCCTGGCAGAACGACAACCTGCACGAGGCCGCCGGCGCCTATGCCAATTCGGCCGGCTATACCAACACCTTCATCCTGGCGCCGAACTATCCCGCCGGCACCGACGCGCTGACCGGCTTCAAGCGCCTCTACGAGGGCGGCCTGGCCGGCGAGGTCTACACGCAGGTCGGCCAGACCGACTTTGCCGGCGAGATCGCGCAGATCCGCGCCTCGGGAGCGGACAGCGTCTTCATCTTCCAGCCGGGCGGCATGGGCATCGCCTTCGTGAAGCAGTATGCCGACGCCGGCATCGACATCCCGCTGATCGGGCCGGGCTTCTCCTTCAGCCAGGACATTCTCGGCGCGGTCGGCGACGCGGCGCTGGGCGTGCATCACACCGCGCAGTGGAACAAGGACCTCGACACGCCGGGCAATGCCGAATTCGTCGCGGCCTTCGAGGCCGAATTCGGGCGGTTGCCGTCGCTTTACGCGAGCCAGGGCTTCGACACGGCGAACCTGCTGCTCTCGGCCATCGCCGCGGCCGATGTCGCGGACCAGGATGCCTTCCGCGCGGCGCTGGAAGCGGCGGACTTCACTTCGGTGCGCGGCGATTTCACCTTCGGGCCGAACCATCACCCGATCCAGGACATCTATGTGCTGGAAGTGGTGAAGGAGGGTGACGTCATCACCAACCGCACCGTCGGCCTCGTGCTCGAGGACCACGCCGACGTGTATGCGGCCGACTGCAACATGTGATCCCTCCCGGGGCCGGTCCGCACCGGCCCCGGCACCCCAGCCGGTATTCCCGTGAGCGCAGCCCTCCTGATCGAGCAGGTCCTGAACGGCCTGCAATACGGCATGATGCTGTTCCTGATGGCCGCGGGGCTGACCCTGGTCTTCGGGGTGATGGGGCTTATCAACCTTGCCCATGGCTCGCTCTACATGATCGGCGCCTTCGCCTGCGCGGCGGTGGCCGGTGCCACCGGCTCCTACTGGGCGGGCCTGGCGGCCAGCCTCGCGGCGGCCGCTGCTGCCGGGGCGCTGGTCGAGCTCCTGGTCATCCGGCGGCTCTACGACCGCGATCATCTCGACCAGGTGCTGGCCACCTTCGCGCTGATCCTCGTCTTCTCCGAGGGCACCCGCTGGATC
>CAYLHK010000034.1:3779-25591 GCA_964383295.1 uncultured Rhodovulum sp. | reverse complement strand
CGGTGATCTTCGACTGCCTGGTCGAGAAGCACGAGAACTGCTTCCCGATGATCCCGTCGGGCAAGGCCCACAACGAGATGCTGCTCGGCGAGGACGGCACCCAGGGCGTCATCGGCGCCGGCGGCGCGGTCCTGGTCTGAGGAGGAGAGAGACATGAACGCCCTCCACATCAAGCGCGGCGCCTCGAGCCACAGCGCCTACAACCTGCGCAACCCGCTCGGGGACCGGCAGGAGACCCATACCCTCGCCGTGCTCGTCGACAACGAGGCGGGCGTGCTCGCACGGGTCATCGGTCTTTTCTCCGGGCGCGGCTACAACATCGAGAGCCTGACGGTGGCCGAGACAGACCGCACCGGGCACCGCTCGCGGATCACCATCGTCACCACCGGCACGCCGGCGGTGATCGAGCAGATCAAGGCCCAGCTCGGCCGGCTCGTGCCGGTCCACGACGTCCACGACCTGACGGTCGAGGGGCCGGCGGTGGAGCGCGAGCTGGCGCTGGTCAAGGTCGCGGGCACCGGCGAGAAGCGGGTCGAGGCGATGCGGCTCGCCGAGGTCTTCCGCGCCCGGGTGGTGGACACCACGCTCGAGAGCTTTGTCTTCGAAATCACCGGCGCGCCGTCGAAGGTCGACACCTTCGCCGATCTCATGCGGCCGCTCGGCCTCGTCGAGATCGCCCGCACCGGCGTCGCCGCGATGGTGCGCGGCGTGCGCGACTGACAGGGCCGCCGCCCGACCGGTTCGGATGAGAGAAAGTGTGCCCGGCACGGGGTGGGCACGCGTGCCCATTTTTCAACATATTGATATGAAACGGCTATTCCGGACCGTTAAGCATTAGGAAAGCTTTGTTGACGCGCACGGGCGCGCTCGGCCGCACCCGGTCCGGTCAGATGGGACCGGTATATATCGCGCCTGAGCGCCGGGCCCCGGGCCCGGCGCTCAGCGCCCGAGGCCGATGCGCGCGAGCAGGCGGTCTCGCCGCACGAACTGATGATGGAGCGCCGCGCCGACATGCAGGGCCATCAGCGCCAGCATGAGCCGCGCGCCGATCCCGTGGGGCAGCCGGGGGAGATAGTCGCGGAAATCCGGCAGCGGGCCGTCCGCGCCGCCGAAGACCACGGGCCCCGCACCCGAGAGCGCCATCATGGCGAGCCCGCTCGCCACCATCCCGAAGATCGCGAGGTAGAAGAGCCCGTGCACCAGATGCGCGGCCGCCGCCTGCCAGCGGGGCGTGCCGGCCGCCGGCGCCGGCCGGCGATCGGCCAGAGCCCACCAGCCAAGCCGGAAGACCGTCAGCGCCAGCACCGCGAGGCCGAGCATCACATGCACCCGCAGGCGCGCGGCCTTCTCCTCGGGGTCGGTCATGTCCTCGGCGCTGAAGCCGGTGGAGAGAAGCGCCAGGATCGCCGCCGCCGTGATCCAGTGGACCGCGATCGCGACCGCGCCGTAGCGCTGGGGGGTGCTCTTCCACTGCATGCCCGGCCCTTTCCTGCAATCTGCGACCCTTGAACGCCGAGCGTGGCCGATTCCGGCGCGGGAGGACAGCGTTTTGGCCGGCGGCTCAGGACCCGGCGCGCCGGGCTATTTCCCCGCGGCGTCCTGATCGGGCTTCTTCAGCGGATCGAAGGCGCGGATGAGGGCCGCAAGCTCGGGCTCGGCGACGTTGCGGGCCGCCTTCTTGACCGAGAACCACTTGCTGTTGCGCTGGCCCGTCTCGGGATACTCGCGGCGCATCGCCTCGACCTCGAGCGGGAAGACCTTGACCGCGCACTGGATGTTTCGCCCCGGAAGGCGCTTGCGGTAGGTATAGAGACCGATCGGCTCCTCGCCGACCACGCCCTCGACGCCCGCCTCCTCCCAGGCCTCGCGCGCGGCGGCGTCCCAGTCGGTGCGCTTCTTCATCGTCCAGCCCTTGGGAATCACCCAGCGCCCGGTGTCGCGGCTGGTGATGAGCAGGATCCGCAACCCCTTGGCGGATATACGCCAGCAGAGCGCGCCGACCTGAAGAGTCGGCGGGTGCGTGCTGCCCGCGCTCGCGCGCCGCAGGAGGTGTTTCGCCGGCATGGCCATCGTGCGGCGCGGGAGCCCCCGATCTCGATGCGGTTGGAGGCTTCCCTCTACCGCTTTCCGTAGTAGAGGCCAACCACATGCTCGGCCTGTGCGAAAAAAAGCCAGCGCAGGACGATCATCCCGACGAGATGGCTGAGCACCGCCAGCCCCGCCGCCATATGGCCGACATCGCGGAACCCCGCGAGCGCGAGCGGCAGCAGCACCGCAAGGCCGAGCCCGATCGCCCGGAGCTTGGCCGCATGCCGGCGTCCGATCACATGGACCATCTCGCGGGTGAGATAGTTGCCCCCGGTATGCGGCGGCTCGAGCAGCCGGACGCGCCCGAGCGCCCCGAGCCCCGTCGCCGTCTCGCGCGTGCTTCCGGCGCGCCGGAAGCGGCCGTCGCCGATCATCCAGTCGAGCACCTGCGCGACGCCGAGCGCCGCGAGGAGCCAGCCGGCCGTCTCCATCGCCCCCGCGAGCAGCCCGCCCCCGGCCAGGGCCGCGAGCAGGAACACGACGGGTGTCGTCGGCGAGCGCCAGCGCGGCACGCTCTTCATCTGGGCGTAGATCATCGACGTGGCAAGGACGGTGGCGAGCGCCAGCGCCGACGCGACGATGCCGAGCGGCAGAACCCGCTGGCCGAGGAAGATCCAGGCCGCCGCATAGAGGCCGAAGACGGCGAAGGTCGCCATGGCCAGCACCGCCTCGCGCGACAGCCAGGACGAGCGCCACTGGCTGAAGGCCTTGAGGAAGCGCTCGGGGTGGCCGAGGTGCCAGAGGCTGGCGAGAAGCCCGATGCCCGAGAGGCCCATGGCGAGGGCGGCGAAGGCGAAGGCCACCCAGCCCTCGCCCTTGGCAGCCCCCATGCCGAGCCAGGCCATCAGGCCGAAGCCAAGGCCCGAGAGGGTGGTGAAGACGATGATCGACGGGGCGGGATGCATTCAGATCCTCGCCAGCGTCCGGTCGAGCCAGCCGAGGAACCCGCCCGCCTCGGCGGGGATCGGGTCGAGGAAGGGGGCGAGCACGTCGACCTCGTCCCGGGCGCGCGGCGGCAGGTACTTGTTGACCGGCCGGGTCCCCTGCTCGGGCATCAGGTCGAACCCGCCGCGCTCCGCGACGAGTTGCGAGACCGGGCTTGCGGGATCCGAGAGGTCGCCGAAATGCCGCGCCCCCGCCGGACAGGCGCGCACGCAGGCCGGCACCCGGTCGACCTCGGGGATGTTCACGTTCTCGATCCGGTCGACGCAGAGCGTGCATTTCTTCATCACGCCGGCCTCGGCATCCATCTCGCGCGCGCCGTAGGGGCAGGCCCAGGCGCAGAGCCCGCAGCCGATGCAGTCGCTTTCGTTGACCAGCACGATCCCGTCCTCGACCCGCTTGTAGCTCGCGCCCGTCGGGCAGACGGTGACGCAGGGCGCGTCCGCGCAGTGCAGGCAGGACTTCGGGAAATGGACCACCCGCGCCGGCTTGCCGTCCTCGGGCGCCGCCTCGAAGGTGTGGACGCGGTTGAGGAACGTCCCCACCGGATCGGCACCATAGGCGTCGCGGTCGGCAAGCGGCGCGCCGTAGGCACTGGTGTTCCATTCCTTGCACGACACCACGCAGGCATGGCAGCCCACGCAGGTGTCGAGGTCGATGACGAGCCCCAGAGCGCGCTCGGTGCTGGCGGGGAGCGTCGTCATCGGCCGGCGGGCGCTCCGCCGGCAGGGGGCAAAGCTCGGATCATGCCGTCTCCAGATAGGCCGCGAGGATGTCGCGCGCGGCGGCGAGGTCGCTGCGCTCGACCATCTCGGTCACGGTGTGGATATAGCGCGTGCCGACCACGATGCCCACGGCCCGGGCCCCGGCCGCCGCCTGCTGGGCCGCCGCCCCGTCCTGGCCGCCGGCGCGCAGCATCGTGCGCTGGAACGGGATGCCGCGCTTGGTCGCGAGGCCCGCGATCTCCTCGACCAGCGCCCGGTCGGCGATGAAGGAGGTGTCGCGCACATGGAGGCCGAACCCCTTGCCCTGCTCGGTGGTGCGGTCGTGCTCGGGCACGCCGGGGGTGTCGCAGGCGAGCGTCGTGTCGATCCCGAGGCCGATGTCGGGGCGGATCGCATAGGACGCGGTCCGCGCCCCGCGCAGGCCGACCTCCTCCTGGGTGGTGAAGGCGACGTGGATCTCGGACCCGCCGCGCTTCCTGCCGAGCGCCCGGACCGCCTCGATCCCGAGCCAGCAGGCGACCCGGTTGTCGAGCGCCTTGGAGACGAACTTGGTGCCGATCTCGATGAAGGGCTCGTCCATCACCACCATGTCGCCCACGTGCACCACGTCGCGCGCCGCCGCCCCGAGGCCGAGGTCGATGAAGAAGTCGTGGGGCTCGGGCACCTTCTTGCGGTCCTCGGGCGACGAGATGTGCACCGGCGGCCCGCCGGGGTTCATCACCCCCTTGAGGTCGCCGCTGGCGGTGCAGACGAGCACGCGCCGCGAGAAGAGGTTGCGCGGATCGAACCCGCCGGCGGGCAGGACATGCACGAAGCCCTTTTCCGAGACATGGCTCACCATGAAGCCGATCTCGTCCATGTGGCAGAGCAGCATGATCCGGGTGGGCCGGTCCTTGCCCTTCGGCTTCTTCGCGTCGCGCCGGCAGAGCAGCGAGCCCATCGGGTCGACCGTCACCTCGTCGAAAAGCCCCTCGACCTCGCGCCGGATCAGGTCGCGCACCCGGTCCTCGTGGCCGGGGATGCCCGGGGTCTCGCAGAGCGCGCGCAAGAGATCGACGTTCAGCTCGGGTTTCCTGTCACTCATCTGTCCATTCCTTGCCGTAGGCGACGGTTTCGGGTCCCCGGCCGACCGGGGATGTCTGTGCGGGAAAGACGGGCCGGCTCCGGGCCGGCTCCGGCGGATCGGCCCGCTCGAGGCGCACGCGCAGGTCATACCACGCCGCCTGCCCGGTCACGGGGTCGGAATTCGCCCAGCGCAGCCCGTCGCCCTTCGGCGGGAGCAGCTCGGAGATCAGGTGATTGAGCAGGAACCCCTTCGTCGCCTCGGGCGCGTCGGGGTCGAGCGCCCAGGCGCCGGGGCGCTTGCCGATCGCGTTCCAGGTCCAGACGGTGTCGGGGTTCAGCGCGTCCATCCGCGCCACCGGCACGGTGATGCGCCCGTGCGGCGAGACGACATGCGCCCAGTCGCCTTCGGCGAAGCCGAGCTCGTCCCAGAGCCCGCCCGGCACATAGAGCGGGTTCCGCCCGTGGATCTGGCGCAGCCAGGCGTTCTGCGAGCCCCAGGAATGGTACATCGCCGCCGGGCGCTGGGTCAGCGCATGCAGGGGATATTCGGCCGCGTCGATGCGTGCCTCGGTCAGCGGGGCGTACCAGTGCGGCAGGGGCGACATCGCCTGAATGAGTTGCGCGCGCAGATGCTCGGGGGGCTGGTGCTCGCCCCTGCCCTGCGCCGCCGCCTGGAACCGGGCGAGCGGCTCGCTGTAGAGCTGAAAGAGATAGGGCTGCGGCGCATCGAAGAGGCCGATCCCCACCGCCCAGTCCTGATAGGCCGCGTTCCACGGCTTGAAATACGCCGCCTCCTCGGGGACGTGGCCCATCCAGAAGCCGCCGTTGTCGATATAGCGCTGCAACTGGTCGGGGTTCGGTGCGCCGCGTCCGTGGCTGTCGCCGTTGCCGCGCCAGCCCGAGAGCGGCCCGACGCCGGGGCGGCGCTGGTGGTTGGTGATGTAGTCGGCATAGTCGCGGTAGACCGGTGCGCCCTCGGCATCGACCATGCCGGGCAGCTTCAGCCGCACGCCGAGATCGATCAGCACCGACTGGAAGCCGCGCACGTCCCGGTCCGGCTCGACCACCGGCCAGCGGATGGCGTCGGCGGCGGCGTCCGGTTCGCAGATCGGGCGGTCGAGCAGGCTGATGCAGTCGTGGCGCTCGAGATAGGTGGTGTCGGGCAGGATCAGGTCGGCGAAGGCCACCATCTCCGACGAATAGGCGTCCGAGTAGATGATCTTCGGGATGACGTAGCTCCCGGCCCCGTCCTGCCGGGTCAGCATCTCCATGACCTCGGCCGAGTTCATCGACGAGTTCCAGGCCATGTTGGCCATGTACATGAAGAGCACGTCGATCCGGTAGGGATCGCCGGCCACCGCATTGGCGATGACCATGTGCATCAGCCCGTGCGCGGCGAGCGGCGCCTCCCAGGAATAGGCCTTGTCGATGCGCTTCGGGCGGCCGGCGGCGTCGAGCGCGAGATCCTCGGGGCCGCGGACATAGCCCAGATGCGGCCCGTCGAGCGGCTTGCCGGGGGTGACCTTGTGGTGGGGCTTCGGGTGCGCCGAGACCGGCTTCGGGTACGGCGGCTTGAAGCGGAAGCCGCCGGGCGTCTCGACGCTGCCGAGGATGATCTGCAGGAGATGCCATGCGCGGCATCTCGGCGCATTCGAACGGCTTCCAGACCTGCCGCGCATGGCGTGGAAGCTGACCGGGCGGCCGATCATCTGCTCGTGGCGCTGGCCGCGGAAGTCGGTCCAGGGGCGGTCGAGGGTGATGGTCTTCTCGAAGGCGACATGGGCCAGTTCGGCGGCGATGCGGCGAATGGTGGCGGCCGGGATGCCGCAGCGACCGGCAACGTTCCCGGGCGCGTAGGCAGGGTCGAGATAGGCCTCGGCCATCAGCTGGAACACGGGCTTCGCATGGGTGGGTCCGATGTTGACCGTGCCGTGCAGCGACGGCTTCGCCTGCGCATCGTCCCAGGGCACCGCCCGGTGCCGGGCGCGGTCCCAGACCAGCTCGCGGCCATCGGCGTCCCGCAGGAACAGGCCATGCGTCGGCGAGCGCGGGTCCTGATCCACCAGATGCGCGGCATTCGTGTAGCGCATCAGATAGTCGACATCGACCTTGCCCGCCGCCATCAGCTCATGGACCAGCGACAGGATGAAGAGCCCGTCGGTGCCCGGCGTGATCCCGAGCCATTCGTCGGCCACGGCGTTGTAGCCGGTGCGCACCGGATTGACCGAGATCACCTTCGCGCCGCGGCCCTTGAGCTTGCCGAGGCCGATCTTGATCGGATTGCTGTCATGGTCCTCGGCGACGCCGAAGAGCATCAGCATCTCGGTGCGGTCCCAGTCGGGCGAGCCGAACTCCCAGAAGGCGCCGCCCATGGTGTAGATGCCGCCCGCGGCCATGTTGACCGAGCAGAAGCCGCCGTGGGCGGCGTAGTTCAGCGTGCCGAACTGCTGCGCCCACCAGCCGGTGAAGGACTGGCTCTGGTCGCGCCCGGTGAAGAAGGCGAGCCGCTCGGGCGCGGTCTCGCGCACCGGCGCCAGCCAGGAGGCGGCGAGCGCCAGCGCCTCTTCCCAGGAGATCTCCTCGAACTCGCCCGAGCCGCGCGGGCCGGTGCGCCGCATCGGCGCGCGCAGCCGCGAGGGCGCGGTATGCTGCATGATTCCGGCCGAGCCCTTGGCGCAGAGGACGCCCCGGTTCACCGGATGGTCGCGGTTGCCCTCGATGTAACGCACCCGGCCATCGCGGATATGCACGTCGATGCCGCAACGGCAGGCGCACATGTAGCACGTGGTCTTTCGGATCTCGTCGGAGACCTTCGGCGAGGCATCAAAGCGATCTTCGGGGCTCAAGGCACTCTCCGGTCAGGCGCGCGCGCCCTGTGAATGGCCGACGCGGGCCCCCGGCACAAGTCCCAGCCCGTCGATTTCCCTAAGGCCAGGCGCCGGGCCGGCCCGCCCGTCAGTCGGGCTCGCGCGTCACGCGGGCCTCGCCGGCCACCAGCTCGCCCTCGGCGCGGTCAAAGCGCAGATAGGCGAGCGCGCGGTCGCCGGCGCTCGTCAGCAGCGTGCCCGCGACCCGGTCGCCGGCGCGGATCTCGGTGCCGGGCGGGGGCGGCGTGCCCTCGAGGCGCACCCGGGCGAGGCCCTTGCGCAGCTCGGTCTTGTGCTTCATCCGCGCGGTGACCTCCTGGCCCACGTAACAGCCCTTGCGGAAGTCGACGCCGTTCAGCCGCTCGAAGCCCATCTCGAGGATGTAGCTGTCATCGGCCACGAGCTCGACGCCGGTCTCGGGCACGCCGAGCCGCACGCGCAGGGCGACCGTCTCGGCCGGGTCGAGCGGGTCGATGCCGGCCAGCAGGGGCGCGGGATCGGCAACATAGGCGCGCCAGCCGAGCGCGGGATCGCGCGGATCGAGCGCGGCGCCCTCCGGCGCGGGGCCGGTGCCGAGCACCACGGCCACTTCGGCGGACGCGATGGCGACATCGGCCCGCAGCCGGTAGAGGCCGAGCCGCTGCGCGAGCGCCGCGGCGCGGTCCGCCTTGACGTCGACGAGCACGCTCGCGCCGTCGGGAACGAGGAAGAAGTCGAAGAGGTACTTGCCCTGCGGCGAGAGCAGCGCGGCATAGACCGGGCCGCGGTCGAGCCCGCGCAGGTCATTGGTCACCAGGTTCTGCAGGAAGTCGGGCACGTCCGCACCGCTCAGGCGCAGCACGGCGCGGTCGGTCGCGTGATAGCCTGCGGTCATGATCTCTCCTCGGCCTCCAGATAGTCGCACACCGCCCCGGCGGAAAGGCCCCGGCCCGACCTAGATCTCGCCCGGCGCCGTCTCGCCGCCGAGCGCGAACTGCAGCGCGTAGAGATCGGCATAGAGGCCCTCGCGCGCCAGCAGCTCGGCATGGGTGCCCTGCTCGACGATGCGGCCGTGGTCCATGACCACGATCAGGTCGGCATCGAGCACGGTGGCGAGCCGGTGGGCGATGACCAGCGTGGTGCGCCCGCGCGCCAGCCGGTCGAGGCCGAGGCGGATCTGCGCCTCGCTCTCGGCATCGAGCGCCGAGGTGGGCTCGTCGAGCAGCAGGATCGGCGCGTCGCGCAGCATGGCGCGCGCGATCGACAGCCGCTGGCGCTCGCCGCCGGAGAAGGACTGCTCGGAGGGCGAGACCGGCGTGTCATAGCCCTGCGGCAGCGCGCGGATGAAGCCGTCTGCCGCCGCCGCCTGGGCCGCCGCCTCGATCTCGGCCCGGCTCGCCCCGCGCCGGCCGAAGCCGATGTTCGACGCGACCGTGCCGGTCAGGAGCACCGAATCCTGGCTCACCACCGCGATCTGGTCGCGCAGCGAGGCCAGCGTCATCTCGCGGATGTCCATCCCGTCGATCAGGATGCGGCCCTCGGTGGGGTCGTAGAGACGGGGCAGCAGGTTGAAGACGGTCGACTTGCCCGCCCCCGAGCGGCCGACGAAGGCCACGCGCCGGCCGGGCGCAATGTCGAGATCGACCTCGCGCAGCGCCACATGGCCGTCGGGATAGGCGAAGGAGACCTGCTCGTAGCGGATGGCGCCCTCGACGCGCTCCACGTGGCGGGGGCCGTCGAGGATGGTGTTCTTCACGTCGTAGAGCATGAAGACGCGGTCGAGCGCAGCGCGGCCCTGCATCACCACGGCATAGGTGCCGCCGATGCGCCGCGCGGGCCCGGTGACGATCCCGAGCCCGGTCAGAAGCCCGGTGAAATCGGCGATCGACATCGTGCCGGCGTTGATCCGCCGCGCGACCAGCACAAGCAGAAGCGCAACCGCGAGGCCGAGCAGCACCTCCATCAGCGGCGAGATGCGCGCCTGCCACTGGTTCTGCTTGGTGCGCAGGCCAAAGAGCCGCTCGAAGATCGTGTCGGCATTCTCGGCCAGCGGCTCCTCGAGCCGGTAGGTGCGCGCCATGCGGATGCTGGCGAGACCCTCGGTCACCTGGCTGGACATGGTGGCGACCTGTGCCTGGGTGCGACGCGAGAGCTTCTTCAGCCGCCGGCCGATGATGTTCACCGGCACCACCGCCACCAGGAAGATGGCGAAGATCGCGAGCGTCAGCGACCAGTCGATCGAGATCATCACCCCGAAGGTGAAGATGATGGTCAGGATGCCGGTGAAGCCGCCGAGCGTCGAGCCGATGGCACGCCCGACGATGCCGATGTCCGAGGAGAAGCGCGAGGCGAGGCCCGCCGGCGCCTCGGACTGCAGCCGGGCGAGATCGGTGCCCACGAGGCGCGCGAACATCTCCTTGCGCATCTCGGTCTCGATGCGGTTGATCGCGCGCGCCGAGGTCGTGTCCTTGATGTACTGCGCCGTCGCGCCCACCGAGGTCAGCGTGATCACCGCCACGGGCGCCCACCAGGCGGCCGAGGTGTCGCCCGACTGAAAGGCCTCCATGACCAGCTGGATCAGCTTGGCATAGGCGCCCTGGGCGCCGGCGACGACGAGGGTCGTGACGATGGTCGCGGCGAAGAGGGGCCATTGCGGGCGCATCCAGTCGCGCCAGAGGCGGCGCAACTGCGGGGCGGAGGGGCCCTCCAACTGGGTATCGGGACGCGGGGCCATGTCTGTCCGGCTCGTCGGCGCCGGTGGGATCCGGCCGCGGGGACCTAGCATGCACACCGGGCACGGACAAATCCCTAATCGCCATTCCATCGGCACGCGGGCTTGGATAGGGTTCGCGCGCATTTCTGCGGAGCCCTGCCCGATGTCCATCCTGCCTTCGCTGTCGCATGGTCGCGACCAGCTCTCGATCCCCGGCCCCTCGGTCATGCCCGACCGGGTCCTGAACGCCATGCACCGACCCTCGCCCAACATCTATGCCGGCGAGATCGTCGAGATCACCGCCTCGCTGATGCGCGACCTGCGGCGTGTGGCACGCACCGAAGTGGCCGAGCCCGCGATCTACATCGGCAACGGCCATGCCGCCTGGGAGGCGGCGCTCGCCAATCTGTTCGCGCCGGGTCACAAGGTGCTGGTGATCTCCAACGGCCGCTTCGGCGCCGGCTGGGGGGCGATGGCGCTGCAGATGGGGATCAATGCCGAGCTGATGGATTTCGGCTTCCGCGCGCCCACGGATCCGGAGCGGCTGGCGTCGCGGCTGCGCGCTGATACCGAGCATGCGATCCGGGCCGTGCTGGTGGTGCAGACCGACACGGCTTCCGGCGTACGCAACGATATCCCGGCGCTGCGCGCCGCGATCGACGCGGCGGGGCATCCGGCGCTCTTCTGCGTCGACTGCATCGCCTCGCTCGGCTGCGAGCCCTTCGAGATGGACGCCTGGGGCGTCGATGTGATGGTTGCCGCCTGCCAGAAGGGATTGATGACCCCGGCCGGGCTCGGTTTCACCTTCCACGGGCCGAAGGCCGAGGCGCGGCGCATCCCCTGCGCTAGCCCCTATTGGGACTGGGGTCCGCGGATGCATCCCGACATCTTCTACCAGCATTTCTGCGGCACGCCGCCGACCCATCACCTCTTCGGGCTGCGCGAGGCGCTCGACATGCTGGTGCACGAGGAAGGGATCGAGCAGGCTTGGGCGCGGCATGCCGTCTTCGCCCGCACGGTCTGGACGGCGGTGGAGCACTGGGGCCGGGGTGGCGCCTTTGCACTCAACGCCAGCGTGCCGGCAGAGCGCAGCCTCGCGGTCACAACGGTGCGCACCGGGCCCGGCGAGGCCGAGCGGCTGCGCGCCTGGACCGAGGCCAATGCCGGGCTGACGCTCGGCGTCGGGCTCTGCCCGCCAAGCGAGGACCGCGAGAGCCTGTTCCGCATCGGGCACATGGGCCATCTGAACCCGACGATGCTGCTGGGCGCGCTGGCGACGATCGAGGCGGGGCTCACCGCGCTCGGAATCCCGCATGCGCCGGGTGGCGCCGGAGCCGCCGCGCAGGTGATCGCCGCTGCAGGCGCCGGCTTGCCGAGCGGTGCCGATTCCAAGAATAGTGTGGATACCGCACTCGAAACGCCCTAAACGTGCATAAGGCGCCGCTGTAGGCATGGCGCCAAGCAGTGGAGACAGGCATGAAGAAGCACACTCTCGTTATCACGCTGGCCTTTGCGGCGGCGACGGGCCTTGCGGCCTGCACCAACGATCCGCAGACGAACCGCGACATCAACTGTGCCGGCGGCGTTCTCGGTGGCGCAGCGGTCGGCGGCGTGCTCGGCAATCAGATCGGCGGCGGCTCGGGTCGGGCGATCGCGACCGCGGTGGGCGCGGGCGCCGGCGCGGCGGCGGGCACGCAGCGCGAGGTCTGCCGCTAACGAACCCGCGATCACGCGGCAATTGACAGGTGCCGGCCAGACCGGCCAATTGAGCGCGCCGCCGGCACAAGCCGGCGGCGCGTTTCCTTTCTAAGGAGCCCGTAGATGGCCGATCTGATTGCAGTCGTGTTTCCGAGCGAAGCGAAGGCCGAGGAGGTCCGCAACACGATCCTCGGGATGACCAAGGAATACCTGATCGACATCGGGGATGCGGTGATCGCCACCAAGACCGACTCCGGCCGGGTGAAGCTCAACCAGCTGATGAACACCACCGCTGCCGGCGCCGCGGGCGGCAGCTTCTGGGGCCTGCTCATCGGCGTGCTGTTCCTGAACCCGCTGCTCGGCGTGGCGGCAGGCGCGGCCTCGGGGGCGCTCGCGGGGGCGCTGACCGACGTGGGCATCAACGACAAGTTCATGAAGGGCCTGGCCGAGGCCGACCTCCAGCCCGGCGAGGCGGTGCTGTTCGTGCTGGTCAAGTCGGTCACCGGCGACAAGGTGCTGGCCGGGCTCAGCGGCGTCGGCGGGCGGATCCTGCAGACCTCGCTCGACCATACCCGCGAAGAGCGGCTGCGCGAGGCCCTTGCGGGCGATCTGGCCACCTCCGCGCCGGCGAGCTGACCGCGGCCAGAACGTTCTGGACCACGTACATCATCTTGGTTAACAATCCGAGTACTGCCCCCCGATAAGACCATATGTTGTGGGAGGGCAAGAGTGCCGAGAATTCGGACTATCGAGCAGCAGAACGAGGGGACGAACTTGAAACCAGCTTTGATACTTCTCGCCGCAGCCGGCCTCGCCCTTGGCGGGTGCGCCGGCTCGTTGAGCTCCGAGCAGAAGCATGAGCTCGGCTGCGCGGCCGGCACGATCAGCGGCGCCGTCATCGGCGGCGCGGCGGGCACCCTGGTCGGTGCGGGCACCGGCCAGCTGATCGCAACCTCGGCGGGTGCCGCGGCCGGCGCCTTTGCCGGCAGCCGCCTGACCTGCGCGTGAGGAGGGGACTGATGCGTTACTCGACGACCATTGCCGCAGCAGGCATCCTCGCGCTCGGCGGCTTCGCAACCGCGGCGCTGGCCCAGGACGATGCCGCCCTGACCACCGATCATCTCGCCGCAATCGACACCGATGGCGACGGCACGGTGAGCCAGGACGAGTTCCTGGCCTATCTCGGCCGTATCCACACGGCGCTCGACGCCGATGCGGACGGCTTCGTCAGCTGGGCCGAGGCCGAGGGCCGCATCCTGCGCGAGCATTTCGATGCGATCGACACCAATGGTGACGGCCGCGTGTCGAAGGCCGAGCTCGAGGCCCAGGGCCGCGCCGACTATGCCAGCGCCGACCGCGACGGCGACGGCGGCCTGAAGTAACGGAAAGGGGGCGAAAGCCCCCTACCCCGCCGCGGCGAGCGCCTCCGGCAGCGCCGCGGCGAAGGCATCGAGGTCGGCGTCGCGCCCGACCGTGACCCGGATGCAGCGATCGAGCGGCGCCACATAGGGCATCCGCACGAAGACGCCCCGCGCCCCAAGCTGCCGCAACACACCCCGCGCGAAGTCGCCGTCGCGACCGCAGTCGACGGCAACGAAGTTGGTGGCCGACGGCAGCGCAGTCAGGCCGTTCTCGGCCGCGATTGCGGCGACGCGTTCCCGGCCCGCGGCCACGTCCCGCACCACGCCCGCCAGCCAATCGCGATCGGCGAGTGCGGCCAGCGCGCCCGCCTGCGTCACCCGCCCCATGCCGAAATGGTTGCGCACCCGATCGAAGGCGGCGATCAGATCGGCATGGCCCAGCGCATAGCCGACGCGCAGGCCGGCGAGACCGTGCGCCTTGGAGAAGGTGCGCATCCGGATCACGCGGGGCTCATCCAAGTCCAGGGGCGGTATGGCCTCGGGCGGCGCGAAATCCGAGTAGGCCTCGTCGAGGCAGAGGACGCAATCGCCCGGCAGGCCGGCGATCAGGGCCGAGACGCGCTCGGCCGGGAGCCAGCTTCCCATCGGGTTGTCGGGGTTGGCCAGAAAGACGAGCGAGGCGCCGGTCTCCAGCGTGGCTGCCAGCAGCGCGTCGGGGTCCTCTGCGTCACCGCGATAGGGGACGGTGACAAGGCGGCCGCCAAAGCCCGCCACGTGGTAGTTGAAGGTCGGATAGGCGCCGGCGGACGTCACGACAGGCGTGCCGGGCCCGACCAGCAGGCGCACGAGGTTGCCGAAGAGGCCGTCGATCCCCTCGCCGATCATCACGTTGGCCGGCGTCACCCCGTGATGGGCGGCGAGGGCGGCACGCAGATCGTGCATTTCGGGATCACCGTACATCCAGGCGCCGGAGGCCGCCTCGGCAATGGCGGCGACAGCGCGGGGCGACGGGCCGAAGACGCTCTCGTTGGCGCCGATCCGGGCACGGAAAGGCCGGCCCATGGCGCGCTCCTGCGCTTCGGGACCGACGAACGGCACGGTTGCGGGGAGGCTGGCGACGAGCGGGGTCAGGCGCATGGATGGCAATCTCCGGGTCCGCGGGACGGGCTGGCACGCGTGCAATTCCGGGCATGTGGCTGGGAACACGGAGATTAATCAAGATTAATTCTGCGCCCGTCTCCTTCCCAGCCCGTCAGCCATCTTCGCCCGAGGCGTAGCGAAGCAGCGCCCCGCCATCGAGCACCTCGATCGCCCGGTAGGCGCGGCTGACCCAGCTCGCACGCTCGAACTCGGCCAGCGCCGCATTCACCTGCTTGCGCGAGGCATTGGCCATGATCCCCAGATCCGCCTGGGTGATCGGCACCCGCTCCGGCCCGAGCCAGACCGCCCGATGCAGAACCGAGGCGATCCGCCTCCGGGCGTCGGAGATCAGCAGGTCGTCGATCACCCGTGCCAGCACGTCGAAATGCGCGATGGTGATCCGGGCGAAGCAACGGATCACCTCCGGGTTCCGGGCGGCCATCTGGCGCATAGCATCAAGCGGCAGGTGGTAGAGCAGGCTGTCGCTGATCGCCCGGATCTCGGCGCGCCGGGGTTCGCCGGTCATGAACGAGCCCTCGCCCGCCCAGACGCCGACGATGCCGAACTGGACGAAGCGCGGCGTGGCGTTCGGCGGCGCGAGGCTGACGGAGAGCGAGCCGCGAATCAGCGCATAGAGACCACCCGGCGGATCCCCGAAACGATAGACCGCTTCACGAGCGGCGAAGGACTGGACCAGGCCGCGCTCCATCACCTCGTCACGGATTGCCGGCGGCTGGCCCGCGAGCCAGCCTTTCGTCAGCAGGACATCCTCGCCCATCCCGCGGGATTCAGTGCGCATTGCCGATTATCCTGACGCTTTGTCCCGTTCGGGACAGTTCCCCCCGACCGACGTGGCTAGTGTATTCGCGAACAAGCGACAAGCCGCGTTGCCCGAAGGGGAACCCGGGGGAGAAGGCAATGGCAACGAAGGCGATCACAACCGCGGCCCTCCTGCTCGCAGGCGGCACAACCGCCGCGGCGCAGGATCTCTCGCAGGCGAACAATCCGCTTGCACAGATGCGGGCGCTGAGCCTGCAGAACAGCTACATCGACAGCCTGACCGAGATCGACCGCTCGGCCAACATCTTCTACCTGCGCTACGCTCAGCCGGTCTCCGCCTTCGGCGGCTCCTGGCTGATGCGGCTGACCGTGCCCTATTCCGACATGCCCATGGTGCCGGGCGGACGCGAGCGCGGGCTCGGCGACATCAACGGCTTCGCGACCTATCTGGTCGACACCGGCAATCCGGCGGTCAGCTTCGGCATCGGCCCGATGCTGGTCGCCCCCACGGCCAGCGACGACGCGCTCGGCGCAGGAAAATGGCAGGTCGGCCTGGCCAACGTCCTCTTCAACGGGACAAGCCCGCGCCTGCAATGGGGCTATCTCCTGACCTGGCAGACCGATTTCGCCGGTGACAGCGACCGCTCGGACGTGAGCTTCGGCGCCTTCCAGCCCTTTGGCATGCTGCAGCTGAAGGACGGCTGGTATCTGCGGTCTACCGGCACCTGGACCTACGATTTCGAGCACGACTACTATGCCGTGCCGATCGGCCTCGGCGTCGGCAAGGTTTTTCCGCGCAACGGGGTCGTGTACAACGCCTTCGTCGAGCCGCAGTACTCCATTGCCACCGACGGCCCTGGCCAGCCGGAAACGCAGGTCTTCTTCGGCCTGAACATGCAGTTCGGCGGCTGAGCCCCAGAATCCGTCCCCGAGGACACCAGAATGATCCGCATCACCTTCCCCGCCCTCCTGCTCGGCGCGATGAGCGCGGCCGCGGCCGAACCCGTCCCGGTCACCCCGGACAATTTCAGCCGGGCCGAAAGCGATCTCTACTTCTCGGGCGTGGTGGCGAGCGGCGGCTTCGCGCGCTTCGACCACACCCGCGAGCTCGCGCCGCTCGACGACCAGACCGTCATCCGGCTGAACCGCGACACCCTCTATTCCTCGGCCGTCTTCGATCTCGATGCGGGGCCGGTGACGATCAGCCTGCCGGACGCGGACGATCGGTTCGTCTCGCTGCAGATCATCGACGAGGACCAGTACACCTGGGGGGTCTTCTACGAGCCGGGCGAGTACACGCTGACCCGCGAGGACGTCGGCACACGCTATGTCGTCGCCGCGGTGCGCATCCTCCTCGACCCGGCCGATCCCGCGGATGTCGAAGCGGCGCAGGCGCTGCAGGACGCGCTCGGCGTCGACCAGGCGGCCGAGGGCGCGTTCGAGGTGCCGGAATGGGATCAGGCGAGCCAGTCGGCGATCCGCCGCGCCCTTCTCGATCTCGGCAGCTTCCTTCCCGACACCCGCGGCATGTTCGGCGCCCGCGGCGAGGTCGATCCCGTCCGCTTCCTCATCGGCTCGGCCCAGGCCTGGGGCGGCAACCCGGCCGAGCACGCGCTCTATCTCAACGTCGTGCCCGAGCGTAACGATGGGGCGACGGTCTACCGGGTGACGGTGCGCGACGTGCCCGTGGCGGGGTTCTGGTCGATCTCGGTCTATGACGCGCAGGGCTACTACCAGCCGAACGAATTCGGCGCCTATACGCTGAACGACCGCACGGCCGAGACCGGCCCGGACGGCGCCGTGACGATCCAGTTCGGCGGCTGTGACGGGATCATCCCGAACTGCCTGCCCACGACGGAGGGATGGAACTACATGGTGCGCCTCTACCGGCCCGGTCCCGAGATCCTCGACGGAAGCTGGCACTTCCCGGTGGCGGAGGTGGCGGAATGAGCCGGCCGTCGCTTCTCGGGGTGGCGCTGGCGGGCCTCGCCCTGCCCTCCCTCGCCGACGCCCAGCCGCAGGACCCCTCCGCGCTGGCGCAGGAGGCCTATGTCTACCTCTACCCGATGGTCGAGAACTACCTGTCGCTCTACCAGTATGCGATCGACACGCAGAGCGACCAGTACAAGGGCCCGATGAACGCGGTGAACAGCGTCGCGCGCGTCTTCACCCCCGAGGACACCGGCGTCGTCACGCCGAATTCGGACACGCCCTATTCCTTCCTCGTTCTCGATCTGCGCGCCGAACCAGTGGTGGTGAGCCTGCCGCCGATCGAGGCGGAGCGCTACTATTCGACGCAGCTCGTCGACCTCTACACCCATAACGTGGACTATCTCGGCACGCGGGTGGACGGAAACGGCGGTGGCGACTTCCTGCTCGCGGGCCCGGACTGGCAGGGCGAGGCGCCCGAGGGCATCAGCCGCGTCGTGCGCTTCCCGACCTCGATCGCCTTCGGCCTCTTTCGCACGCAGCTCTTCTCAGCCGAGGACATAGACGCCGTGGTTGCGATCCAGGCGGGCTACGCCGCGCAGCCCCTCTCCGACTATGCAGGAACCCCTGCGCCCGACGCCGCCGAGGCGATCGACTGGCCGGAGATCAGCCGCGAGACCGCACAGAGCGCTTTCTGGGACTATGCGAACTTCCTCCTGCAGTTCGCGCCACCCCTCGCCTGGGAGGACGACCTGCGCGAGAGCTTCGCCGCCATCGGCGTGGCGTCCGCCGAGGCCTGGCCAGCGACGCCGCTGCCGCCCGAGACGCAGGAGGCGGTGATCGCCGCCGGCACTGCGGCCATGGAGGCGATCCACACGGATCTGCTCAAGCTGACGGGCTCGGCCGGGCTCTTCGGCACGCCCGAGGCGATGCGCGGCAAGTATCTCGAGCGCGCCATGGGGGCGATGGGCGGCCTCTACGGCAATATCGAGGCCGAGGCGCTCTACCCCGCCTACATGGTGGATTCGGAAGGCCGGCCTCTCGACGGCAGCCATGCCTATGTGCTGCGCTTCGGCCCCGACGCGCTGCCGCCGGTCGGCGCCTTCTGGTCGATCACCATGTACGACGGTGAGACGCGCTACCTCGTCGACAACCCGCTCGACCGCTACCTGATCAACTCATCGATACTGCCGGACCTGAAGCGCGACGCGGACGGCGGGCTCACGCTCTATCTGCAGCACGAGAGCCCTGGCGCCGAGCTCGAGAGCAACTGGCTCCCGGCGCCCGCCGGGCCGCTCAACGCCGTGATGCGGCTCTACCTGCCCGAGCCGGCAGCGCTCGACGGGACCTGGACGGCGCCGCCCCTCGAGCGGCGCTGACCGCCCTCGCCGGCGGCTACATCAGCGCCGCATTCACCCAGAGATGCGTGGCGACGCTCGCCACGTATCCGAGCGCAATGGCCCAGGCCCAGCGCAGGTGGTTGAAGAAGGTGTAGTGGTTGCGCACCAGCCCCATCAGCACCACGCCCGCCGCCGTACCGATGGATACGAGGCTGCCGCCCACGCCCGTGCTCAGGGTGACGAGCATCCACTGTCCGCTCGACATGTCGGGGTTCATGGTCAGCACCGCGAACATCAGCGGGATGTTGTCGAAGGCCGCCCCCAGTATGCCGATGGCGATATTCGCGGTGGTCGGACCGAGATCGCCGTAGAGATAGTCCGACACCACCCCCAGATAGCCGATCACGCCGAGCCCCGCGACGGCGAAGACGATGCCGAAGAAGAACAGCAGCGTGTCCCATTCCATCCGCCCCATCTCGCGGAAGGAGTCGAAGGCGAAATGCGTGTCGCGACGGCTGCGCCCGATGTGCTGCAGCAGATAGCTGTACATCTGCAAATAGCCGAGCCCGAGCATCATCCCCATCGCCGGCGGCAGGTTGAAGACGCTCTTGAACAGGACCGCGGTCGCGATCGTCGCGAGAAAGAGCGCCACGACCACGAAGGCGCCCGGCTTGGGCCGCCGCACGGTGATCCCCGGCTCGGGCATCCCCCTCGGCACGCTGGAATGCATCAGGACCGCTGGCACGAGGAAGTTCACCAGCGCCGGCAGGAACAGGTGGAAGAATTCGAAGAAGTGCAGCTTGCCCTTCTGCCAGACCATCAGCGAGGTGATGTCACCGAAGGGCGAGAAGACCCCGCCGGCATTGGCCGCCACCACGACGATGATGCAGCCGAGCACGATGAACGCGTGGTTGCCCACCCCCACGGCCACCACGACGGCGCCCATGACCAGCGCCGTGGTCAGGTTGTCGATGATCGGACCGAAGAAGAACGCGAGACCTCCCACCAGCCAGAAGAGCTGACGGTAGGTCATCCGCTTGCTGACGAGCCAGGTCCGGAGCGCATCGAAGATGCCCCGCTCCTGCATCGTGTTGACGTAGGTGATCGCCACGACGAGGAACAGCATCAGCTCGCCATAGTCGAGGATCACATGCTTGGCCTCGGCCTCGAGCGCGGCCGTCTGACCGTTGGCGGCATAAACGATGCCGAGCAGCGCCCAGATGAGACCGGCGGCCAGCATCACCGGCTTGGACTTGTGAAGCTGGATGGCTTTCTCGACCGCAACGAACCCGTAGGCGATGAAGAAGATCAACAGCGAGAGATAACCGACAGGATGGCGCGTGAGCCCGATGGGCGCCGCCGCTTCTGCATGCACAGGGACCAGAAATGCGACCGAAAGGCCGAGCGCGACCGGCAGCCACGCCCGGCCGATAACAGACGTCATCCCTAGTTCCTTCCACCCGGACGATTTTCCGCCACATCAGCGAAATTTCCATCCGGACGCAAGCACTTCCGCAGTTAACGGTCCTGGGTTTCGCCTCAGAGCCCCGCCAGCCGCGCCTCGGCCGCGGCCAGGATGGCGATCTCCTCCTCGGCAGCCTCGAGACGGGCGCGGCTCTCGTCCACGACTTCCTCGGGGGCGCGGGCGACGAAGGCCGCGTTGGCGAGCTTGGATCGCAGGCCCTTGGCCTCCTTTTCCAGCTTGTCGATCGACTTGCGCAGCCGCTCGCGCTCGGCGGCGATGTCGATGACATCGGCCAAGGGGATCGAGAAGGTGGCGCCATCGCGCGCGATCGTCACCGAACCCTTTTCCGGCTCGGGAGCGCGCTGGAAGGCCTCGATCCGGGCAAGCCGCGCGACCATCGCCTCGTTGCGGGCGAGCGCCGCCGCCTGCATCTCCGACAGGCCATGTTCGACCAGCGTCACCTTCGCCCCCGCCGGCACATGCATCTGGGCCCGCGCCGAGCGGACCTCCTCGATCAGACCGATCACCCAGTTCATCTCGGCATCCGCCGCGGGGTCGATCAGCTCGGCGCCATAGCCGGGCCAGTCGGCATGGGCGAGCAGCTTCGCGCGGCTCTCCTGCCCCCAGAGCGCCTCGGTGATGAACGGCATGAAGGGATGCATCAGCACCAGGCACTGGTCGAGCACCCAGGCCATGGTGGCGCGGGTCTCCTCAGCCGCCTCCGGGTCCTGGAAGAGCGGCTTGGCGAGTTCCACGTACCAGTCGCAGACCTTGCCCCAGACATGGGCGTGCAGCGCGTTCGCGGCGTCGTTGAAGCGATAGGCGGTCAGCGCGGCGTCGAGCGCCTCGCGGGCGCGCCCGGTCTCGCCGACAATCCACTTGTTGGCGGTATGGGTGACGGTGGTCGGGTCGAAGTCGCGCGCCCGCCGGCAGTCGTTCATCTCGGCAAAGCGCGCCACGTTCCAGAGCTTGGTGCCGAAGTTGCGATAGCCGGCGATGCGGTCCTTCGACAGCTTCAGGTCGCGGCCCATGGCGGCCATGGCGGCGAGCGTGAAGCGCACGGCATCCGCCCCGTATTCGTCGATCAGCTCGATCGGATCGAGGACGTTGCCGAGCGATTTCGACATCTTCTTGCCCTTCTCGTCGCGGACGAGGGCATGGACATAGACGTCGCGGAAGGGAACCTCGCCGGTCAGCTCCAGCTGCATCATCATCATCCTGGCCACCCAGAAGAAGATGATGTCGAAGCCGGTGACCAGCACGCTGGTCGGATAGTAACGCGCGAGGTCGGGCGTCTGCTCGGGCCAGCCCATCGTGCCGATCGGCCAGATGCCCGACGAGAACCAGGTGTCGAGAACGTCGGGGTCGCGCCAGACCGGATAGACGAGATCGGTCGGGTCCTGGCTGGCCGCATAGGTCGCAAGGCTCTCGGCCAGCGTCTCGATCGCGGCACGCGCGTCGGCCACCTCGACGATCCGCGCATGGCTGAGCGGCACCGGCAGGTCGGCGATCTCGTCGCGGAACGCCTCGACGACACCCTCGAAGCTCGCGGCGCAGTGGTAGACGTCGTCGCGGTGCAGCATCCCGCCGTCGACCAGCAGGCGGCCAAGCTCAACCAGGTCGAGCGCCCCGTCCCCCTCGTCGTCGACGAAATCCTCGGCGCCCAGGTCGAGCCCGTACCACACCGGGATCTGGTGCCCCCACCAGAGCTGGCGCGAGA
>CAYLHK010000034.1:0-3769 GCA_964383295.1 uncultured Rhodovulum sp. | reverse complement strand
CACCAGGGCTCGATGTTCTCCAGCCAGCGGTAGTAGGTGTTCTGGTGGCTCTCGGGCAGGATGCGGGTGCGGCCCTCCTGCACGGCGGCGAGCGCGGGCTTGGCCAGCGTCTCGGCGTCGAGGAACCACTGGTCGGTCAGCATCGGCTCGATCACCACCTTGGAGCGGTCGCCGAACGGCTGGGTGATCGGCTTGCTCTCGACGAAGGGCACCATGCCGCCGTCGAAGCAGACATTGCCGTCGCTGTCGTCAGGCTCGCCCGGAACCATGACCGCCAGTCCGTCAGCGTTGATCTGGGCGACCACGCGCTTGCGCGCCTCGTAACGATCGAGCCCGCGCAGATCATCGGGCACGAGGTTCAGCGTGTCGATCTCGGCCTCGGTGAACGCGGCCCCGTTCGCGATCTCCTGCGCGCGGGCGGCCGCCTCGGCATAGGGGGCGCCGTCGTCGCGCATCCGCGCCTTGGTGTCCATCAGCCGGTACTTGGGGATGCCCCCGCGCTCGGCGACGCCATAGTCGTTGAAGTCATGCGCGCCGGTGATCTTGACCGCGCCCGAACCGAAGTCGGGGTCGGGATAGTCGTCGGTGATGATCGGGATCAGGCGGCGATACTCCTTCGGCCCCACGGGGATCTCGCAGAGCTTGCCGACGATCGGGGCATAGCGCGCGTCCGACGGGTGCACCGCGACCGCACCGTCGCCGAGCATGGTCTCGGGCCGCGTGGTGGCGATCGAGATGTAGTCGCGGGTCTCGCGGAAGGTGACGTTCCCGTCGGCGTCCTTCTCGACGTATTCATAGGTCTCGCCGCCGGCGAGCGGGTATTTGAAATGCCACATGTGGCCGGCGACCTCGATGTTCTCGACCTCGAGGTCGGAGATCGCGGTCTCGAAATGCGGGTCCCAGTTCACCAGCCGCTTGCCGCGGTAGATCAGGCCGCGCTCGTAGAGCGTGACGAAGGCCTTGAGCACCGCGTCGTGGAAGTTGCCCTCCTCACCCGCCGGCGCACCGGGAGCGCCCGACATGGTGAAGGCGTTGCGCGAGAGGTCAAAGCTGTCGCCCAGCCGGCGCGACTGCTCGAGGATCGTGCCCCCCGACTGCGCCTTCCACTCCCAGACCTTGGCGACGAAATCCTCGCGGCTCATCTCGCGGCGGCCGGGCAGGCCGGCCGCCGCGACCTGGGGCGCGACGACCATCTGGGTGGCGATGCCGGCATGATCGAGGCCCGGCTGCCAGAGCGTGTCGAAGCCGCGCATCCGGTGCCAGCGCGTCAGGATATCCATCAGCGTGTGGTTGAAGGCGTGCCCCATGTGCAGCGAGCCGGTGACGTTCGGCGGCGGCAGCAGGATCGAGAAGGGCTCGGCGCCGGGCCTCGCGTTCGCACCGGCGCGGAAGGCGCCGGCCGCCTCCCAGGCGGCGCTGATCGCGGGCTCCGCCGTTGCGGCGTCGAAGGTCTTTTCCATGGGCATGGCGGCATCCGGGCTTTGATGGACCCCGTCTCATAGCCCCCGCGACGCCCGAGGAAAAGGCCCGCGGGCGCGACGGAACCCACCTCGCCGCGCGTTGGAGGCCTGCGCAACCAACGGAGGCCCCGCGTGCCGATCCTTCTTCTCCTGCCCGTCGCCGCCTGCATGATGCTCGGGGCAATCTTCGGGTTCTTCTACACCTGGTCCTTCAGCGTGATGCCGGGCTTTGCCGCCGCCGATCCCGCGACGGCCGCGGCGGCGATGCAGGCGGTCAACGCCACAATCCGCAACATCCCCTTCGGCCTCATCTTCTTCGGCACGCCGCTGGTGGGCGCGCTGGCCGCTGGCGTGGCGGCGGCCTCCGGCCGGCGGGCGGCGGCGGGCTGGCTCGGCGCCGCCACGCTCGTCTATCTCGCCGGCTGCATCGCCGTGACCTTCCGCGTCAACGTGCCGATGAACGAGGCCTTCGCGCTCGTGGACGCGGGCGCCGCGGATGCGGCGGGCTGGGCCGCCTATGCCGGTCCCTGGACCGCCTGGAACCACCTGCGCACCGCGGCCTCGGGGACGGCGCTCGCGCTCGGGCTCGTCGGGCTCTGGCGGATCCGGGCCTAGGCGACGGCGGCGAGGTGGCGGGCGAAGGCCTCCGTCCCCATCAGCGCGCGGCAGCGGTCGAGGCGGACCATCGCATAGGCGAGGAAGTCGTCGGCCGGGTTGCCGTTGGCGTGCTGGATCAGGCCCCACAGCGTCCAGAGCGTGTCGCTCAGGGCCTTGTGGACCACCATCCGGCCATGCTCGGCCGCGCTCGGCGGCCGGCCGTAATAGGCGCCGAGCAGGCGCTCATCCATCGCATCCGTGAACTCGCCCTCGACCGAGAGATCGCCGAGGTCCCAGGCGGGGTCGTTGTTGCCGGCATATTCCCAGTCGACGATCCACATGCGGTCGCCGGTGTCGAGGAAGTTCTCGCACAACGGATCGCAGTGGCAGGGCGCGAGCGCCGCCGGGCTCGCGTCGAGCCGGGCCCGGATCCGGCCCGCCTCCGCGACCAGATCGGCATAGCCCTCGGGCATCTCCACGCCGAGCTTCCCCAGGTGCGCGAGATAGCCGTCGATCATCTCGAAGAGATCGAAACGCGCGGCAAAGGGCGCGGTGCGGTCGTGGAGCTGGCGCAGGACCCGCCCCGCCCGCTCGACCGCGCCCTCGCGCCCGACGAACCCGGCCGCCGACATGGTGACGGACTGCGGGACATATTCGGTCAGCATCACCCCGTCCGCGCCGAAATGGAGTACCTGCGGCGAGATCCCGGCGGCGGTGGCGGCGCGGGCGTTCACCGCCTCGGCCGCGCGGTCGATATAGGCCTCGCTGCCCTCGCCCGGCAGGCGCAGCACCACGTCGACCCCCTCCGCGCGCACCCGGTAGACCCGGTTCGACAAACCGCCGAGCCGCTCGATCACGGCCGTGTCGGTGATCTGCCCGTATCCCGCGATCCGCCGGATCGCCTGCAACGCCTCGCCTGTTTCCGTCATTGCGGCTCTCTCCTTCAAGGCCGGTTTTTCCGCGCCGGACACTCGGGTAAGATGTGCGGGCCGTCAACGCAACGGCCCCGGAACATTCCAAGGAGTCCCGATGACCACCGCCGCCGGACCGAAGCTCGACGCCGTCTACACCGCCGCCAGCAGCGCCGAGATCGCCCGCGTCTATGACGCCTGGGCAACAGACTACGACACCGAGATGGGCCGGATCGGCTATCGCCATCCCTCGATCTGCCTGGCGCTTCTGGCGCGTCACCTGCCGCGCGGCGAGGGGCCGGTGCTCGATGCCGGCGCCGGCACCGGCATTCTCGGCGAATGGCTGGGGATCGCGGGCTATCCGCAGGCGGAGGCGCTCGACATCTCGACCGGGATGCTCGCCGTGGCGCGGGCGAAGGGCGTCTACGCGGCGCTGCATGAGGCCGACCTGCGCGCGCCCCTGCCCTTCCCCGACGGCCGGTTCGCGGCGGTGGTCAGCGGCGGCGTCTTCACCACCGGGCATGTCGGCGCCGAGGCGCTGCCCGAGATCCTGCGGATCATCCGGCCCGGCGGGGTGGCGGTGCTGACGGTCAAGGACGCGGTCTGGGAGGGTGGATTCCGCGACCGGCTCGGGGCGCTGGTGGCCGAAGGGCGGGTGGCGCTGCGCGAGGAGACCGCGCCCTATGTCTCGATGCCCGGCCAGCCCGGCACCGAGCCGAGCCGCGGCATCGTCCTCGGCGTGTGAGTCGCCGGCCCCGGACCGGACAAGGCGAGGCATTGCCTCGCCCCGGTCCACGGCCG
>CAYLHK010000033.1:0-27030 GCA_964383295.1 uncultured Rhodovulum sp. | reverse complement strand
TCCTCGAAGGACTGCCGGAAGAGGAAGAACTCCAGCTCCGAGGCCATCATCGCCCTGAGCCCCATCCCCTCCAGCCGCGCCACCTGGGCGCGCAGCATGCCGCGCGGCGAATGCGGCACGGCCTCGTGGGTGTGGTGGTCGAGCGTGTCGCAGAGGACGAGCGCCGTGCCCGGCAGCCAGGGCACGCGGCGCAGCGTCGCGAGGTCGGGCTTCATGACGTAGTCGCCGTAGCCCTTCTCCCAGCTCGTCGCCTTGTAGCCGGGGACGGTCTCCATCTCCATGTCGGTGGCGAGCAGGTAGTTGCAGGAATGCGTCTCGCGATAGGCGCCGGAGAGGAAGAACTCCGCCTGGAACCGCTTGCCCATCAGCCGACCCTGCATGTCGATCTGGGCGACGACCACGGTGTCGATCGTGCCGTCGGCCACGGCCTGCGCCAGCTGTTCGAGCGTCAGATTGCCCTGCAATCCCTCTCTCCCCGTCCCTTTATCTGCACGGAACGCTAGCTCACGGCAGATTTGCGAGGCAAGAGCGATTCGGCCTCAGAGGCAGACGCCGTCGATGATCAGGCCCCCGTCCCCGCCGTCGTCGCAGCGTTGCAGGCCGGTGGCCGGGTCGCGGGCGGCGCAGCCGGCGAGAAGGGCGAAGGCAAGGGCGATGAGGGCGATACGGCTTGGCATGGGCGGTTTCCTCCCTGGGGCCACCATGCTCGCGGGGGTCGGGGACGGGATCAAGCCCGAACTGCGGCGTGATGCCCCTTGCGCAGGGAGCGCCGCCCAAGCCTATTCGGCGGCAATAGACCTCCCATCGCACAAAGGCTTGCCATGCTCGCACATCTCCCGGTGCCCGTCGTCACGATCGGCCTGCTCATCGCCTCCAACGTGTTCATGACCTTCGCATGGTACGGCCACCTGAAGTTCAAGGCCGCGCCCCTCCTGCTGGTCATCGCCGTCAGCTGGCTGATCGCCCTGCCGGAATACGCCCTGCAGGTGCCGGCGAACCGGACCGGGCACGGGTACTTCAGCGCGGCGGAGCTGAAGACGATCCAGGAGGTGATCACGCTCAGCGTGTTCGTGATCTTCTCGGTCTTCTATCTCGGCGAAGCCATCCGCTGGAACCATGCGGTCGGCTTCGCGCTGATCGCGCTCGGGGCCGGCTTCGTCTTCAAGCCGTTCTGACCGGGGGTGCTCAGCCCCCGAACATCCGCTGCGGCAGCCAGAGCACGAGCTGCGGGAACTCGAAGACGAGGAACACCGCGAAGAGCTGGCAGAGGACGAAGGGGATGATGCCCTTGTAGATGTCGATCGTCGTCACCTCGGGCGGCGCCACGCCCTTGAGGTAGAAGAGCGAGAAGCCCACCGGGGGCGTGATGAACGAGGTCTGCAGCATCACCGCGAAGAGCACGACGAACCAGGTGAGGTCGAAGCCGAGCCCGGCAACCACCGGGGCCACCAGCGGCAGCATGATGAGCGAGATCTCGAGCCAGTCGAGGAAGAAGCCGACGACGAAGGCGATCAGCAGGATCACGATGACGATGCCGCTCGGGCCGAAGGGGATCGAGGTGAGCCCGTGCGAGATCAGCTCGTCGCCGCCGAGCTGGCGCAGCACCACGGCAAACAGCGTGGCGCCGAGGAAGATGCCGAAGATGAAGGCGGTCGTCACCGTCGTCTTGAGGCAGACCTCCTTCAGCATGGCGAAGTTGAAGCGGCGGTTCATGATCGCGAGGATCGTGGCGCCGGCGGCGCCGAGGCCCGAGGATTCGGTCGGCGTGGCGATGCCGAAGAAGATCGAGCCCAGCACCGCGAAGATCAGCGCGAGCGGCGGGACCACGGCGATCAGCGTGTCCTTGACCAGCGGCCAGGTGATCGGTTCGAGATTTTTCGGCGCCGGCGCGAGACTCGGCCATATCCATGCCGCGACCAGGATGTAGATGGCGTAGATCGCCGAGAGCAGCAGCCCCGGGATCATCGCGCCGAAGAACAGCTCGCCCACCGAGAGCGAGAGCTGGTCGGCCATGATGATCAGCATGATCGAGGGCGGCAGCAGGATGCCGAGCGTGCCGGTCGCGGCGACAACGCCCGAGGCGAAGCCCTTGTTGTAGCCCTGGGCGAGCATCACCGGCATCGACAGCACAGCGAGCAGCACCACCGAGGCGCCCACGATGCCGGTCGAGGCGGCAAGGAGCGTTCCGATCAGCACGACGGCCAGCGCAAGCCCGCCGCGGAACCGCCCGAAGAGCTTCACGAAATTGATCATCAGCCGCTCGGTCACCCCGGAGCGCTCGAGCATCAGGCCCATGTAGATGAACATGGGCAGCGCCACGAGGATCCAGTTCGACATCTGCGCGTAGATGCGCTGGACGAAGATGCCGTAGATGCGGAAATCGGTGAGAAAGAAGGTGTCCCAGCCGAGATACTGGTTCGCGAACACCCCGATCACCGAGAAAATGACCGCTACCCCTGCGAGGATCCAGGCCACGGGAAATCCCGTGAACAGGAGCAGGATGAAAGAGGCCATCATGGCAATGACCAGGTATTCGTAGGTCTCTAGCATCGGGAACCTGCGTGCGGGGCCTGGGGCCGGAGGAAAGGGTTCAGAGCGTCCGCGGGGACGCCGTGCCGAAGAGGAACGCGAGCACCCGGCTGAGCCGCGAGATCACCGCGAGGCCGAGATAGACGAAGGACACCAGGATCACCGACTTGATGATCCAGCGGTGCGTCAGCCCCCCGGGCGCGGCCGAGACCTCGCTGAGGTTGTAGGAGCGCACGACGAAGGGCCAGGCGTTGTAGAGGATGATGAGGATCAGCGGCGCGACCAGCACGGCATAGCCGATCAGCTCGATCCAGGCCCGCGTGCGTCGAGGCAGGTGCTCGGCCACGACGTCGACCCGGACATGGCCGTCCTGGTCCACCGCATAGCCGAGGCCGAGCATGAACCCCAAGGCAAAGAGATGCCACTGCAGCTCCTCGAGCGCGATGAAGTTCCGCCCGATGGCATAGCGCAGCACGACGTTCAGCACGATCAGCAGGATCAGGAGCACCCAGATCCAGTTGAACACCCCCGCGGCCGCGACCACGAAGCGGTCGATGGCAGCGGAGAGCCGGGTCGCCGGAAAGCTGAGGGCATGGCCGCGCACGGCGGCAGCCTCCACGGCTTCCAGGTCCAGATCGACCTTTGGCTCCTGCGACATGCGCCCCCCCTGTTCCGGCATGGCTGCGCCCGGCCGCGAGCGGCCGGGGTCCGTTTGCGTTTGCGCCGGTTACTGCGCTTCGTAGACGTTCACGCGCATCCAGTTGCGCGGGAGGTAGCCGAGCTCCTTCCAGGGCGCGAGCTCGCGCTGGAACTCCATCATCGAGGCATAGACCTTGCCGAACATCTCGTCCTGGGCCGAGCGGCGCTCCATCACCCGCTGGGTGGCCTCGTAGAAGGCCATGAGCGTCTCGTCGTCATAGACGTGCAGGTTCACGCCCTGCGCCTCGAACTCGGTGAGCACGCCGCCCTGCAGGGCCTCGGACTTGGCGATCGCGTAGGAGTTTCCGGCGCGGCAGGCCATGTCGATCATCGCGCGGGTCTGCTCCTCCAGCCCGTTCCAGACATCGAGGTTGACGTAGAGGAACTGGTTGGTGGAGGGCTGGTGCCAGCCGGGCAGGTAGTAGTGCTTGGCGACCTGGTAGAAGCCGAGCTGCTGGTCCACGGTGGGCAGCGAGAATTCGGTCGCGTCGAGCACGCCGGTCTCCAGCGCCTGGTAGAGCTCGCCGCCCGGCAGCATCGTTACCGACATGCCGAGCTCGGACTTGATCTCGCCGCCGACGCCGGCCGCGCGGAACTTCAGGCCGTCGAGGTCGGCCACGCCGGTGATCTCCTTGCGGAACCAGCCGGCCGCCTCGGGGCTGATGGTGCCGCAGAGGATCGGATGCACGTTGTGCGGGTGGAAGGTCTCTGCCAGCAGCTCCCGGCCGCCGTGGAAGTCCATCCAGGCGAGGAAGTCGGTGGATTCAAGGCCGAAGGGCGTGGCGCCGAAGAGCGCGGAGGCCGGCACCTGGCCGATCTCGTAGCCCATCCAGGCGTAGCCGGCATCGACGGCGCCGGTGGAGACGTTCTCGAAGATCGACAGCGCCGGGATGACCGTGCCCGGCTCGGCGATCTGCAGATTGATGTTGCCGCCCGAGGCCGCGCGCAGCTGGTCGGCCACCCAGGGCAGCGTGTCGCCGAGCGCCGTCAGCGTCGAGGAGAACGTGATCGGCACCTGCCAGCGCACACGCTCCTGCGCGTCGGCGACAGTTGCCACGGAAGCGGCGAGCAGAGCCCCGACAGCGGTCGCGGCACCAAAGCCCATTGATTTAATTGTCACAATTTAACTCCCTGTTGTTCTTTGTAGATTTCCGGGGACCGTAACGTCGACCCCGCGCCAAAGTCAACAACGCCAGAACTCGCGAACGAAAATTTCTCCGCTACGGGAGCGTTCCTGTCACGAACGTATGAAGTGTACTTTCGCGCAACATGATGCGCGCGTGATCAGTGCCGCCGTGACTCAGCCTGCGGGATGCGAGGTCGGATGAAAGCGACCGGCGGGCGACAGGGTGAAGATCTCGCAGCCCTGTTCGGTGACGCCGACGGAATGCTCGAACTGGGCCGAGAGCGAGCGGTCGCGGGTGACGGCGGTCCAGTCGTCTTCCAGCACCTTGGTCTCCGGGCGCCCGGCGTTGATCATCGGCTCGATGGTGAAGAACATGCCGGGCTCGAGCACCGGGCCCGTGCCCCAGCGCCCGTAATGGAGCACGTTCGGCGCGGCGTGGAAGACACGCCCCAGCCCGTGGCCGCAGAAGTCGCGCACCACCGAGCAGCGGTGTGCCTCGGCGAACCGCTGGATGGCCGCGCCGATGTCGCCGAAGGTGTTGCCGGGGCGGACCTGGGCCAGCCCCTCCATCAGCGCGTCATGGGTGATGTCTATCAGCCGCTCGGCCTTGCGCGGCGCGGTGCCGGCCACGTACATCCGGCTCGTGTCCCCGTACCAGCCGTCGACGATGACGGTGACGTCGATGTTGAGGATGTCACCGTCCTTCAGCCGCTTGTCGGAGGGAATGCCGTGGCAGACGACGTGGTTGATCGAGATGCAGCTGGCGTGTCGATAGCCCTTGTAGCCAACGGTGGCCGAGACGGCGCCGGCGTCCCGGATCATGGTGTGGATCGCCGCGTCGAGCTCGCCCGTGCTGGCGCCCGGCACCACCTCCGCCGCGATGCGGTCGAGAATGTCGGCCGCAAGGCGCCCTGCCGCGCGCATCCCTTCGAAATCCTCCGGTGCGTGAATGCGGATGCCGTCACGGTTGAGGCGACCGGGATGAAACTGGTCCAAGGCGGGTTCTCCGGAAATCATCGTTTCGACTTAGTCCCGCGGCGCCCTCAATGCAAACCCGTGCTGGCCGAGGGGGTCGTGCGGGTCGAGATGGGGCGCACGTAGGTGAGCGGGCCTCAGCGCACCGGCGGCAGCGAGAGGTCGCCGCGGGCGCGGCAGGTGGCGGCGAGCACGTCGTCGCCGCAGTCGCGCGGCTCGAGACCGGGGGTCAGGCAGATGCGCACCTCGCGCACCAGGCCATCGCGGCAGGTGACGATGACGCCGTTCGAGTCGAGCTCGGGGTTGGCGGCCAGGAAGGCGGCCTCCACCTCGGCCTCGGTCAGCCGCGCCTCGCGGATGCGCGGCATGGCGAGGTTCGCGAAGGCGGTGCGGGTGTCGGCGAAATAGTCTCGGGCCGAAAGCCCGGTGCAGCGGCCGTGCTTGCGCCACTGGTACCAGGCGAGCCCGCCCGAACCCATGATGTCGGCCATGCGGCCCGTGTCGCGCCGCGAGGGGTCGCGCGCCGAGGTGCTGCAGAACTCGGGCCAGCCGCCGTCCTCGTACTGCGGCCAGAGCCCGTGGACGGTGAAGCCGAGGCCGCGTGCCGGGTCGCATTGCTCGCGGTCGCGCTCGCCCCCCTCGGCCGCGCAGAAGCTCGGCGTCCAGGTCAGCGCCAGAAGATAGTAGTCGAAGTCGCCCGCCTTCGCCGAAACGGCTGTCAGGGACAGCACGAGTGCTGCGAAGGCGGCGCCGAGATAGGACTTTATCATTCGCGTCATGGAGCCTATATAGCCGCCCGATTCCCCCACGAAAACCGAGTTCAGCGCGACCCGCGCGCCCGAGTTTCCGGGGCCGGCATAGGCATTTTCGAGATAAGGAGCCGAGCGATGGCGCTTCCCCTGATGCAGAAGGCGACGGCCGTCTGGCTGATCGACAATACCACGCTGACCTTCCGGCAGGTCGCGGAGTTCACCGGGCTGCACGAGCTGGAGGTCAACGGTATCGCCGACGGCGAGGTGGCGCAGGGGATCAAGGGCTTCGATCCGATCGCCAACCGCCAGCTGACCGCCGAGGAGATCCGCCGCGGCGAGGCCGATCCGCTGCATCGGCTGCGGCTCTACAACAACCCCGCCGCAGAGGGCGAGATGAAGCGCAAGGGCCCGCGCTACACGCCGCTCAGCAAGCGACAGGAACGCCCGGCGGCGATCGCCTGGCTGGTGAAGTTCCATCCCGAACTGAGCGACGGGCAGATCGCTAAGCTCGTCGGCACCACCAAACCCACGATCCAGTCGATCCGCGACCGGTCGCACTGGAACATGGCCTCGATCCAGCCGGTCGATCCGGTGGCGCTCGGCATGTGCCGGCAGAGCGAGCTCGACGCCGCCGTCGCCAAGGCGGTGCGCCGGCAGGCCGGCGACGGCACGGTGATGACCGACGACGAGCGGATGAAGCTGGTTTCCACGGTGCAGTCGCTGTCGATGGACACCGAGGCGCGCCGGCCTTCGAGCATCGCGGGGCTGGAGAACTTCACGCTCGGGAGCGGGCGCAGCGAAGACGCGCCCTCGCGCGGGGACGCCCATGCCGATGCCGAGAGCCTGTTCAACCTCGCGCCCGGCGCGGACGACGAGGATGAGGATCAGCTCGACGCCGCGGTGGAGGACGAGGACGACGAGGGCGACGACCGCCGGCAGTAGACGGCGCGCGCCGTCCGGCGCCGCGAGAAGCAGTCTCCGCAATCCGGCGATGCAGGATCGGCTCTCGTCGCGGCGGCCTCCGTGTTAGAGTGAACGACTTTCACTCGGGCCAGGGAAGCGCGTGATGGCGGTGGCCCGTCTGGCCAGCTGCCTTACCGCGCCTGCGCTTTCCCAGAACCCGGCCGCGCCCCCGGCCGAATAGTTTGTACTGCTGCAGAGCGCGTAAGCCGGCGGCTCGGTGACGCCCGGATCGGCAGCGCCGACCGAGCCCTGCCATGTCGCCCCGACGGCGCTACGCCGCCTATGGTCGCTGCATGATCTTGCCGCCACCTGGGCGGCGTGCCATCGAAATAATCACTACTCCGGAGCGTTGGACGGGAGCGCGATCGCGCGCGAAGCGGAATGGAGAGTTCGATGAAGAAAGATCTGGGCAAGGTCGCGACGGCGTCGCGACGCGACGCGCTCCGGCGGATCGGGATCGTCGCCGCGGCTGCCTATGCAGCGCCGGCGCTGACGATGCTGAGCACCGCCGACGCGCAGAGCCGCGACAGCGGCCCGAGCGGCCCGAGCGGCAGCAGCCGGGGCAGCCGGGGTGGCGGCAATCAGGGTGGAGGCAACCAGGGCGGCGGCAATCAGGGTGGAGGCAACCAAGGTGGAGGCCGGGCGAGCCGTGTCTCCCGCGCCAGTCGCCCGTCCCGAGCAACCCGCCCGTCGCGCGTGAGCCCCCCGTCGCGAGTAACCCGGCCCTCGCGCGTGAGCCGCCCGTCCGCACCCAGCCGCCGGTCCGCACCGAGCCGGCGCTCGACGCCGAGCCGCCCGCGGAGCAACACCCAGACCGGCGGCCGCTGGAGCAATCCGAGCAACCCCAGCCGTGTGGTCACATCCGGCGGCCGGGAGATGCGCGTGAACTCCGAGGGCAAGGTCGAGACCCGGCTGCCGCGCTGGCTCCGCCGGGACAGCGGGACCCCGGGCAACTAGGCGGCCTTCGTGCGCGACGACCGGCGGCCTGCGCCCGGCGCCGCGCACGAGTTCCTGCTCGGCGCGGAGGGTCTGACACGCCCGATCCTCTTCTCCGACGCCGCCGAGGTGGCGGAGAGCCTTGTGGCCGTCACCCGTGGCTGGAACTGGCAGCGCGCGGCGGCCGGCGATGATGCCGCCGAGCTTGCGGCCATACGCATCGGCTGGGCCGGCGACGGCTATGCAGTGGACTCGTCCTGGCTCGAGGCTCCGGTCACCGGGCTGAGTGCCGTGGCCGCCGCCTGCAGCGCCGCCTGCGACATCGGGCTGGCCCATATCGAGGCACAGGATGCCGGCGTCGGGCTGCATTGCGGCGCCGTCGAGATCGGCGGGCGGCTGGTGGTACTGGCCGGTGCTCGACGCGCGGGCAAGAGCACGCTGGTGACCAGGCTCGGCGCCGAGGCCCTGCGGGTCTTCACCGACGATATCCTGCCGCTTGCGCCCGAGGCCGCGGGCGCCCCGGAGCGGGGCGTCGCGCTCGGGATCGCGCCGCGGCTGCGCCTGCCGCTGCCGCGCCGCGCCACGGCGGCGTTTCGAGCGCATGTCGACGCCCACGTGGTCGCAAGCGACGATCGCTACGGCTATGTGATGACCCCCTCCGTGGCGCCGCGCGGCGAGACCGCACCGATCGGAGTGATCCTGCTGCTCGACCGCCTGCCGCGGATGCGGGGACCCGCCCGGCTGAGGGCGGCGACGCGCGCCGATGCGCTGCGGCTCATCGCCCTGCGCAACCTGACGCCCGACCACGATCCCGACGCCCTGCTCGGGCGGCTGGAGCGGCTGGTCGAGGGGGCCGACGTTCTCTGGCTGGAATATGCGGATCTGGAGGACGCCGTCCGGCTGATCTCGACCGCCTTCGCCACAGGAGCCGCGCCGCTGCGGCCCGCCCCGCCGCGCCGTGTCCGCAAGGGGTCGGGCGAGCCCGCCGCTCCCGCCCGGACCGGCGCGGCGACAGACGTGCTCTGGCGCACGCGGCCGGGGGTCGGCACGCGCGATGTCGAGGGCGAGCTGTTCATATGCGACCGGGCCGAGCGTGCGCTCCTGCACCTCAACCCGGTCGGCGCGGCGATCTGGGACCTGCTTGCCGACGGCGGGGCCAGCGAGCTCGAGGCAGCCGGCGCGCTGGCGGCAGCCTATCCCGCGGTCGATCCCGCCCGCATCGCCGGCGACGTCGTGACGCTCTTCGACGACCTGCGCCGCGCCGGGCTGATCGAGGCGGCCGGCGAGGTCCGGGGTCCGCACATCTAGGGCGGGCGGCTATTCCGGCGACGGCGTCGACGTCCAGACGGTCGAGAAGATGCTCGGCGACAGGCTGAGCTCGCCGACCAGATGCTCGACGAGCGTGTCCTCCTCGCGCGCACTGTAGACCACCGCCTCGACCTTGACGTTGCCGGTACTCTGGAGCGCATGGCTTTCGAGGCTGTGCAGCCTGAGCTTGCGCACATTCATCGCCTGCAGGAGCTTCGTGCGCACCGGCCCCTCGTCGCGCGCCGCGCATGTCAACTCGATGACGTAGAACCGCTCGAGTTCTTCGATCTCGGGGGCGAAGTGCTCGATGAGCCAGGTCAGCCTCGGCATCACGATGTTGATTGCCAGCACGAACATGGCCGTCTCGGCCGCGGCGAGCAGAAAGCCATAGCCCGCAAGCATACCGACGGCGCCGGTCGCCCATACCGTCGCCGCGCCGCTGAGCCCGCGCACGCTCATTCCGTCGCGCATGATGAGCCCGGCGCCGAGGAAACCGATCCCGGTCACGACCTGCGCGCCCATGCGCGCTTCGGTCGGGCCGTCGAGCAGCACGGCGAGCGAGGTGAAGGCGGCGGCGCCGAGCGAGACGAGCGCGTGGGTGGTGAGCCCGGTGTAGCGCTGGCGCCACTGGCGCTCGACGCCGATGAGCATGCCGAGGCCCAGCGCCACCGCGAGGTTGAAGCCGATGGCGAGGTTCAGCGGGAGGATGTTCTGCACGTGCGGGTACTCGTTTCGTTGACGCCAGCAAAGAAGCGCGGCGCCCATCCGGCTCAGCCGCTTGAGCCGATCGACTTTCTGCCTCATAGAGATAGACCGGAGGACATGGCGGGGCGCAAGACGTGGAATTCGACTATGTGATCGTCGGCGCCGGCACCGCCGGGTGCCTGCTCGCCAACCGCCTGACCGCGTCCGGCGCGGCGCGGGTCCTGCTGGTCGAGGCCGGGGGGCGCGACAACTACCACTGGATCCACATCCCGGTCGGCTATCTCTATTGCATCGGCAATCCGCGCACCGACTGGATGTACCAGACCGAGCCCAGCGCCGGGTTGAACGGGCGCCGGCTGCGCTACCCGCGCGGCAAGGTCCTGGGCGGCTGCACCTCGATCAACGGCATGATCTACATGCGCGGCCAGGCGCGCGACTTCGACCAGTGGGCCGAAGTGACCGGCGAGCCGGACTGGTCCTGGGAAAAGGCCCTGCCCGACTTCATGGTGCATGAGAGCCACTGGCGCATGGACGCGGGCGACGATCCCGACTTCGCGCGGCTGCACAACGGCAAGGGCGAGTGGCGCATCGAGCGCCAGACCCTGCGCTGGGAGATCCTCGAGGCCTATGCCGAGGCGGCGCGGCAGGCCGGCATCCCGGACCGTGCCGACTTCAACGACGGCGACAACGAGGGCGTTGGCTATTTCGAGGTGAACCAGCGTCGCGGGTTGCGCTGGAACGCGGCCAAGGCCTTCCTGCGACCGGCACTGTCACGGCCGAACCTGGTGCTCTGGACCCGCGCGGAGGTGCAGCGGCTGGAGTTCGCGACCGGCGATGACGGCGGCCTCGCCTGCACCGGCGCGGTGATCCGCCGCGACACCGGCGAGGTGGCGAGCGTGCGCGCCAAGCGCTCGATCATCCTGGCCGCCGGGGCGGTGAACTCGCCGAAGCTGCTGCAGCTGTCGGGCATCGGGCCGGCGGACCTCCTGCGTGGCCACGGGGTCGAGGTCGCCTGCGACCTGCCCGGCGTGGGCATGAACCTGCAGGACCACCTGCAGCTGCGCACGGTCTGGAAGGTGAAGGGCACAAAGACGCTGAACACCATGACCCGCAGCCTGTTCACCAAGGCCGGCATGGCGCTCGAATACGCGATGAAGCGGACGGGACCGTTGAGCTCGGCCCCGAGCCAGCTCGGCGTCTTCACGCGCTCGCGCCCGGGACTGAACCACGCCAATATCGAATACCACGTCCAGCCGCTCAGCCTCGACAGCTTCGGCGAGGGGCTGCACCCCTTCCCCGCCATCACCGCGAGCGTCTGCGACCTGAACCCGACCAGCCGCGGCAGCGTGACGATCGCGAGCCCGCGGCCCGAGGACGCGCCGCTGATCCAGCCGAACTTCCTGTCCACCGATGCCGACCGGCAGGTGGCCGTGGACAGCCTGCGGCTGACGCGGCGCATATCGGGGCAGGCCGCGCTCGCGCGCTTTGATCCGGAGGAGTGGCGGCCGGGGCCGAAGGTCGAGACCTTCGAGGATCTGGTGCAGGCGGCGGGCGACATCGGCACGACGATCTTCCACCCGGTCGGCACCACCGCCATGGGGCGCGACGGCGACCCGTCCGCGGTGCTCGACCCGCATTTCCGCCTGCGCGACGGGCGCGGCGGGCGCATCAAGGGCATCCGGGTCGTGGATGCGGGTGCCATGCCGCTCCTGACCAGCGGGAATACCGCCGCGCCGACGCTGATGATGGCCGAGAAGGCCGCGCGCTGGATCGCGGCGGAGGCGTGAGCACCCGCGACCCGCGCTGGAGACCGTTGCGCGCATGATCCTGCTCGGCCTCTGCACCATGGGCACCAGCGGGGCGGCGTTGTTCCGGGATGGCGAGCTCATTGCCGCCATCGAGGAGGAGCGGCTCTCCCGCATCAAGAACGACGGGGCCTTTCCCCTGCGCGCGATCGCCGAATGCCTCGCGATCGCGGGCGTGACGCTGGCAGAGGTGGACGCGGTCTGCGTCTACTGGCAGCGCTGGCGGCTGGGCACCCGCGTGAGGGGGACGCTCGGCAAGGCAATCACCTCGCGCGAGGCGCGCCGCGCGATAGGCAGCCGCACCCGCGAGGCGCTGTTCACCCGCACGCCGGCCGGCGACAGCCCGGAAGCGGGTGGGCGCTGGGCGGATCTGTTCCTGATCCGCCGCGTCCTGACGCGTGCGTTTGGTCCTTTCCGCGGCGAGGTGACGTTCCACGACCACCACCTGACCCACCAGCTCTACGGCGAGGCGATCCGCGACTGGCCCGAATGCCTGTCGCTGAGCTACGACGGCGGCGGCGAGGCCGATGCGACGGTGCTGTCGCTGGTGCGGGGCGGGCGCCGCGAGGAGCTGAAGCGGATCCGCTGGCCGAATTCGCTGGGGCATTTCTACAGCTTCTTCACCGGCTATCTCGGCTTCCGCATGCTGGAGGGCGAGTACAAGATGATGGGGCTCGCCCCCTACGGCCAGCCGGTGCTGCGCGATCTGATCCTCGAGCGACTGCTGCGGCTGGAGGCGGATGGCGGCTACCGGCTGGACACGCGGCTCTGCGACTATCACCGCGCACTGCGGGGCGATTTCCCGGCGGAGATGCAGGCGCTCGTCGGCCCCCCGCGGGCTGCGGACGAGGTGCCGACCGAGGGGCATCTGAACCTCGCCGCCAGTGTGCAGGCGGCCTTCGAGGCGGTGCAGCGGCATCTGCTCGCCTGGGCGAAGGAAAGGCATGGGGACGTCGGGCGGCTGGTGATCTCCGGCGGCTGCGCGCTGAACGTCAGTGCCAACGGGCGCATCCTGCAATCGGGGCTGTTCCGCGAGATCATCGTCCCCCCTGCCCCGCATGATGCCGGCTGCGCGATCGGCGCGGGCCTTGCCTATATGGCGGAGCGCGGCCTGACCGCAGGCAGCGTTGCCACGCCCTATCTCGGCCCCGCCTTCGACGACGACGAGGTCGCGGCCGCGTTCGCCCGTGCGGGCCTGCCGGTGCCGCCGGTGGTGGATGAGGCGCAGGTGGTCGACGCCTGCGTCGAGACGCTGACCAACCGCGGCATCGTCGCCTGGTTCCAGGGCCGCACCGAGTTCGGCCCGCGGGCGCTGGGGGCGCGCTCGATCCTCGCCGATCCGCGGGACGACACGATCCGCGAGGAGATCAACGCCAAGATCAAGAAGCGCGAGCTCTTCCGCCCCTTCGCCCCATCGACGACGATCGAGGCCGCGCGGGACTTCTTCGAGCTGGACCAGGAAAGCCCCTACATGAACATCCTGGCCAACGTGCGGCCGGACCGGCGCGCCGACATCCCGGCCATCACCCATGTGGACGGCACGGCGCGGGTGCATACTGTGTCGGCCGAGGCGAACCCGCGCTATCACCGGCTGATCACCGCCTTCGGGCAGGCGACCGGCGTGCCGGTACTGCTCAACACGTCGTTCAACATCCAGGAGCCGATCGTGAACACGCCGGACGAGGCGATCGCGACCTTCCTGCGCTCGGGGATGGACCTGCTCGCCATCGGCAACCGGCTGTGCGACGCGGAGTGGCGGGCGAAGGCCGGCGCATGAAGGCCTGGCTCTCCATCGACTTCGAGGACATCGCCTATGACTTCAAGCGCGAGTTCGGCATTCCCCAGGACGGCAGCCTGCGCGAGGAAGCCCTCTGGCGCGGCTACGAGGCGATCGAGGATTTCTGCCAGCGCAGCGCCGGTGGCGCGCGGCTGACCTTCTTCACCACCGGCATCGTCGCGGCGAAATGCCCCGCGGTGGTGGCCCGGATCGCCAAGGACGGCCATGAGGTCGCCTGCCACTACCACTATCACGACATGGCGCGCGACGATCCGCCCGAGACCTTCGATGCGAACCTGCGCCGGGCGATCGCGGCGCTGGAGGATGCGGCCGGCACGAAGATGCTGGGGTTCCGCGCCCCGCGTTTCTCGCTGCGCGCCGGAGACCGGGCGCATTTCGAGGTGCTGGCGACGCATTTCGCCTATGATTCCAGCGTCACCGTCGCCAGCGGCGCCGAGGTCGATGCGCTGCGCGCGCAGGCCGCCGCCGATGGCCTGGCCCGGTTCCCGGTCGTGCGCCAGAAGGTGCTGCCCGGCCTGCCGCCGCTGCGCACCGGTGGGGCCTATCTGAAATACTTCCCCGCCGCGGTGACGCTGAAGGGACTGGCGATGGCCGAGGCGATGGGGGTGGAGCCGATGCTCTACCTCCACCCCTACGAGTTCACCGCCGACCGCGCCTTCTATTTTCCCGTGCGCGAGATGGGCGATCTCGCGCTGAGGCGAAAGCTCTTCCTCTGGGCGCGGCAGACCCACTGCCACGTGATCGGCAACCGCGCGATGCCGGAGAGGCTCCGCAGCATCCTCGCGCAGGTGGAGCTCGGCGGCCCGATGCGGGACCTGCTCGACGGCTGAGCGGGGACTTCACGCGCGCCACCGGCTGCCTGCGGCCTCGAACCGGTAGAGCCTGGCCCGATTCGGCAGGACATGCACCTCCGGCCCGGGGTCATGGATCGCGTTGCCCTGGGGCCAACGGCTGGCCAAGCTCGAGGCACGCGACACGGCCGCGCAGACATGGCAACGGCACGGGGTGGTACGCGGGGGACTTCCCACAGCTCCCGCTGGTCACCCAGGAGGCGATCGACGGCCCCGCCTCGCCGCGGCCATCGCCGGCCCGCGGACACGGGTCAGCCCTCGGCGACGAAGCCCCCGTCCACGACCCCCAGCAGGGGCGAGCGCAGAACGCCCCGCACGCGCTCCGGGCCCGGCAGCACCCCACGCCAGCGCCCGCCCTGCTCCATCGCCACGGCGACGCCCACGGGCGTGATCCCCGCCCGCTCGAGCAGCCGCAGCGCAGCGGCGAGCGAGCTGCCGGTGCTGACCACGTCGTCCACCAGCAGCACCCGCCGCCCGGCCAGGAGCGGCAGCATCCTCGGATCGAGGTACAGGGACTTGCCGCCGCCGGGGCTGGTGATCGACTTCAGCGGCTCGGACAGGCCGTCGTCGTACCAGAACTTGCGCGAGGTCCCCAGCGCCACCATCCGCCCATGCCCCAGTCGCCGCGCCAGATTGCCGGCAAGCGCCAGCCCCAGCGTGGGCACGCCCAGCACCACCTCGGCCTCCGCCGGCCGCCAGAGCGCCGCCATCGCCTCGGCCACCGCATCCTCGACCGCGAAGGAGGCCTGGTTGACGATCAGCGAGGCGACCGCCCGGCCGCCGTCGCCCGGCAGGATCCGGATCGGCAGGCGCAGCTGGCGGCCATCGGGCAGGCTGGCGGGGTAGAAGTCGCGATGCAGCACGCCCGGGCCGTCGGGGAAGCTGCCGGGAGGGTGCAGCACCTGCCAGAATTCGTGCGGGGAAAGCGGCATCGCGGCGTTCCTCTGGCGCTCGGGCCCGGTATGGGTCAAACCCCTATGACAGCGCCCGCAACCGATTGGCAACCCATGCCCGACCCCCTGCCCTCGCCCCTCGACGACGACGAGCTCGCCCAGCTGGTCACCCTGCGCCACGACCTGCACGCCCATCCCGAGCTGGGCTTCGAGGAGACCCGCACCGCCGATATCGTGGCGGCCTGGCTGGAGGAGGCCGGCATCGCCGTCCACCGGGGCCTGGGCGGCACCGGGGTGGTGGGAACGCTGACACAGGGCAACGGCCCCGCCCGGATCGCGCTCCGGGCCGACATGGACGCCCTGGCCATGCCCGAGCTGACCGGCCTGCCCTACGCCAGCCGGACGCCCGGCAAGATGCATGCCTGCGGCCACGACGGGCACACGGTGATGCTGCTCGGCGCGGCGCGGGCGCTGGCGCGGGCGCGCAGCTTCAATGGCACGGTACATTTCATCTTCCAGCCCGCCGAAGAGGGGCGCGGCGGTGCGCAGCAGATGGTCGACGAGGGGTTCTTCACGCGCTTCCCCGTGGACCGCGTCTACGGCCTACACAACATGCCCGGGCTCGAGCCCGACGAGATCGCGGTGGTGGCGGGGCCGCAGCTCGCCTGTTCCGACCGCTGGACGGCGAGCTTCACCGGCACCGGCACCCATGGCGCCAAGCCGCATCTGGGCCGCGACCCGATCGCCGCCGCTGGCGCCTTCCTCACCGCCATGCACACGATCGTCGCCCGGGTGGTCGACCCGCTGGAGCCCGCCGTGGTCAGCGCCTGCGCGCTGGAGGCCGGCGATTTCGACGCGCTGAACGTCATCCCCGACACGGCGCGGGTGGGTGGCACGGCGCGGGCCTATTCGACGGAGGTCCGCGACCAGCTCGAGGCCGAACTCGCCCGCATCGCCGCCGGCGTAGGCGCGAGTTTCGGCGTCACGGCGGCCTTCGACTACCAGCGCGGGTCTCCCCCCGTCATCAATGATCCGGACGCCACCGCGCGGGCGCTCGCCGCCGCGCGCCGGGCGCTGCCCAAGGTGCGCACCGCCTTTCCGCCCTCGACCGCGGGGGACGATTTTGCGGTCTTCTCGCAGGCGGTGCCCGGCTGCTACGTCTGGCTGGGCAACGGCCCCGCCGCGGACGGAGCGCTGCACCACAACACGCGCTACGACTTCAACGACGGTGCCATCGCCTCGGGCGTGGCATTCTGGACCGCGCTGGTGGAGGGCGAACTCCGCGACTGAGGCGCTCTCCCGGTGATCGCGCCGCCCGCACCTCCCCTACTTCCGACCCGCCCTTGCGACGCACTGCGTCGCGCGGGTTCGTCGGCTGGAGCGCGTGAGCGCGGAAGTCGAGGAGCCGAACGCATCTCTGCCGCTCTGTAATCCGCGCGCGCCTGCCCGGGCGGCGCGGTTTACCGCGCCTGCCAAGGGGCGGGCAGGCGCGCGTGGATTTGTCGACGGACAAATCCGCGAAACAGGCGACCAGAGCTCGAGTGACACGGCCTCCTGATCACGCAGGCAGTCCGGGCGCCCCCTCCCCGCATGTCCCGCCCGGGACCGACATTGCTACAGGTCACGCGGCCAGCCCCCGCCACAGCGCCGCCAGCGCCGCCGGCGCATCGATCCGCATCGCGACGCGGATCGGCGGGCGGGCCGGATCGGGGACCAGGCGGCCGGGATTCCCGGCCAGATCGACATCGAGCCGCATCTCCTCGCAGCCGAAAATCTCGGGCGCCAGCGCCATCAGCATGACGCAGGGATCGTGGAGGGGCCGCGATTCCCGGCCTGCCGCGGCGAAATAGGCCTCGATGAGCGCGGCGGCGGTCTGCGCGGCGGCGGCGGGGCTTGCCCGCAGCGCCGCCAGATCGGCAGGCGTGGCGCGCAGCTTGCGCGTCACGTCGAGCGGGATCAGGGTCAGCGGCACGCCTGCGCCGAGCACGATCCGCGCGGCCTCGGGGTCGGCGGCGAGGTTGAACTCGGCATGCGGGCCGCAATTGCCAGGCTCGGCGATCGTGCCCCCCATGGCGATGATCCCGCCGAGCCGCCGGAACGCGGCCGGATGGTCCCGGGCCAGCAGCGCGAGGTTCGTCAGCGGCGCCAGCGCGAGGATCGTGACCTGACCCGCGGGGGCGTCCATGAGGCACTCGGCCAGCAGCGACACGGCACCCTCGCGTGGCGGCGCCAGCGGCTCGGGCAGGGCCACGCCGCCGAGCCCGTCCGCGCCGTGGATCGCCTCCTCGTTGATGCCGTCCCGGGCCATCGGACCGGCGGCCCCGGGGGCGTAGGGCGCATCGGCCCCCATCACCGCCAGCAGCCGCCCGGCATTGCCGGTGGTACGCCCAAGGCCGATGTTGCCGGCCACTGTGGTGATCGCCTGCACCTCCAGCCGCGGCTCGGCGAGCGCGTAGAGGATCGCCACCGCGTCATCGAGGCCGGGGTCGGTGTCGATGATGACCTTCACGGCGCGCCCGCGTCGATCGCGGCCATGGCCGAGCGGAACGTGCCCGCGACCTGCAGCGCGTCGGCCATCACCTTCGGCGCCTCCAGCGTCAGCACCTGGCCGCCTCGCATCAGCCAGCGCCCGGCGACCATGGTATCGCGCACATCCGTGGCCATCGCCGCAAAGACCAGCATCGAATAGACGTCATAGACCGGATGCAGGCGCGGGGCGTCGAGGCCGACGCGGATCAGATCTGCCTGCTTTCCGGGCTCCAGCGAGCCGATGCACTCGTCGAGGCCAAGGGCGCGCGCGCCTTCCAGCGTCGCCATGCGGATCACATCTGTGGCCGGCAGCGCACCCCGCGAGTGGCCGAGGATCTTGGCGAAGATCGAGACGGAGGCGAACTGCGCGAAGAGATCCAGCGTGTTGCCCGACATCGGCCCATCGGTGGCGATGCCCACCGGGATGCCCGCCCGGCGCATGTCCTCGACCCGCGCCATCCCCCGCCCCGCCTTGCCGTTCGAGCGCGCGTTATGCGCCACCCCCGCGCCCGAGGCGGCGATGAGCGCGATGTCCGCGTCGTCGATCAGCAGGCAATGCGCCGCGACCGCGCCCGGGCGCAGGATGCCCGACCGCGCGGCGACCGCCGTGGTGCTCATCCCGAGCTCGCGCGCAGCCCAGGCGGCCTCGGCCTCGGTCTCGGCCAGGTGGATCTGGATGCGGGTGCCGGGATGGGCGTCGTGCCAGCGCGCGGCGCGCTCCATCACCTCCGGGCCGGCGGAATAGGGCGCATGCGGGGCGATCGAGGCGGTCAGCCGCGGATGCCCGCGCAGCCGGTCGGCCAGCGCGTCGCAGAGCGCGAAACCCTCGTCGAAGCTGGCGTGATCGGGCGCCGCGAAATCCGCCAGCGTCTGGCCGAGCACGCCGCGCAGGCCGGCCTCGTCCATCACCTCGGCCACCACGGTCTCGAAATAGTACATGTCGGCGATGGTGGTAACGCCGCCCTGGATCGATTCGAGCGCCGATAGGGCCGTCCCCGCCCGCACCATCGCCGGTGAGACGAACCGGTGCTCCAGCGGCAGGATGTAGCGGAAGAGACGATCGTCGACATCCTCGCCGAGGCCGCGGAAGAGCGACATGGCCAGATGACAATGCGGGTTGACCATCCCCGGCATGACCAGATCGCCGCCCATATCCACCGTCTCGTCGGCCGCCGGCGCGGGGCCGGTGCCCAGCGCCGCGATCCGATCGCCCTCCACCAGCAGCCAGCCCTCGCGGTGCTCGGTCAGGGCCTGATCCATGGTCAGGATCCAGGCGTTGGCCAGCAGCGTGCTCATTCCGGCGTCAGGATCGCGCATTGCTCGGGGTTCGGTACCAGCCGCACCGCGGCGCCCGGCTCCAGCGGCTGCGACAGCGGCCCGTTGGCCAGGAGCCGCCCGCTGCCGCCCGAGGCCTGGTACTGGTAGGCCCGGCCGAGATAGGTCCTCAGCCCCAGCACCGCCGGCAGCCCGCGCGTGCCCGGCTCGGAGCTGACCTGCAACCCGTCGGGGCGCGTCGCCAGCGTGAAGGCGTCGGGGATCGGGCCGAGCGCATCCTGGCTCAGCACCAGCTCCGCCCCGTCCGCGGTGCGTGCGGTGACCGACGCGCCGTCGCGCCCGGTGACGGTGAGCGGGATCAGGTTCTCGAAGCCCACGAAACGCGCCACGAAGGCATTCGCGGGACGCTGGTACAGCGTCTCGGGCGTGTCGAGCTGCATGATCCGCCCCTGATGCATGATCGCCACCCGGTCGGAGATCGAGAACGCCTCCTCTTGGTCGTGGGTCACGTAGAGCGCCGTGGTGCCGTTGGCGCGCTGCAGCTGGCGGATCTCGACGCGCATGTCGACCCGGAGCTTGGCATCGAGGTTCGACAGCGGCTCGTCGAACATCAGGAGCGGCGGCTCGATCACCAGCGCGCGGGCGAGCGCGACCCGCTGCCGCTGCCCGCCCGACAGCGCCGCCGGAAGCCGGTCGGCCAGATGCGCGAGCCCCACCCGGTCCAGCATGGCACCGGCCCGCCTGCGGCGCTCCTCGCCGGGGATCCGGCGCTGCTTCAGCCCAAAGGCCACGTTCTCGCGCACGCTCAGATGCGGGAACAGCGCATAGTTCTGGAACACCAGCCCGATGTCGCGCTGATGGGCGGGCAGGCGCGTCAGATCCTTCGGCCCCAGGGTGATCCTGCCGGCGGTCGGCTGCAGGAACCCCGCCACCAGCCGCAGCGTCGTGGTCTTGCCGCAGCCCGACGCGCCCAAGAGCGAGACGAGCTCCCCCTCGGCCACGGTCAGCGACAGGTCCTCCAGCACCTTGGTGGTGCCGTAGTGGGCGGTGATGTCGGCGATGGTCAGCGGCAGGGTCATGCGGCGCCCTATTTGGCGACGATGGCCAGGCCGAGCGTGCGCTCGACGATGACCATGACGACGATGGTGAGCAGCATCAGCACGACCGAAACCGAAGCGATGGTCGGGTCGAAGAACTGCTCCATATGGGCCAGGAGCTGGATCGGCAGGGTGGAAATCCCCGGACCGGTCAGGAACAGCGACACCGAGACGTCGTTGATCGAGGTGATGAAGGACAGGATGAACGCCGCGATCACGCCTGAGCGGACGTTGGGCAGCACGATGGTGAAGAAGGTCTTCGCGGGCGGCGAGCCGAGGCTGATCGCCGCCTCCTCGATCGAGAAGTCGAAGGACGCGAGCGAGGCCGAGATCACCCGGATCACGTAGGGCAGCACCAGGATCGTATGCCCGATCAAGAGCGCGTACCACACCGGCACCCCCGCCTGCACCGTCACCGAGCGCAAGAGCGAGAAGCCGATGACGAGCTCGGGCACCAGGATCGGCAGCACGAACAGCGTCGACAGCCAGCCCGGCAGCGCGATCCGGTATCGGTTCAGCGCATAGGCGGCGGGGATGCCGATCACCAGCGCGATGGATGTGCCCAGGATCGCCATCTGCAGCGAGGTGACGATGGTGCGCCGAAAGGCCGAGATCGCCCAGATGTTCTCGAACCAGCGGAAGCTGATCCCCTGCGGCGGGAAGGTCAGATAGGTCGTGTCCGACAGCGAGGCGCCGAAGATGATGACGAGCGGCCCCAGCAGGAACAGATAGACCAGCACCGTGAGGCCGATCAGGGCGGGATGGATGCGGGTGGGCATGGCCTTGCGCGCCTCAGGTCGCCATGGGGTTCAGGCGCCGGGCCAGGCGCGTCATCGCCAACACCGTCGCCAGGATCACCGCCAGCATGATCGCCGCCACCACCGCGGCCCCGGGCCAGTCGAAGGCGACCATGGCGCGCTGGTGCAGGAGGGTCCCCATCATCATCTGCCGCGTGCCGCCGAGCAGGTGCGGCGTGGCGTAGGAGGTGAAGCTGGCGGTGAAGACCAGCACCGCGCCCACGATCAGCCCCGGCATCGCCAGCGGCAGCGTCACCTGGACGAAGCTCCGGGCCGGCCCCGCGCCCAGCGAGGCCGCGGCCTGCATCAGGTCGTCGGGGATGTTCTCCAGCACGCCGACCAGCACCAGCACCATCAGCGGCACGAAGATGTAGACCATGGCCACGATCACCGCGCCGGGCGTGTAGAGCATCGCCAGCGGTGCGTCGATCATCCCCGTCCACATGAGGAAACTGTTCACGATCCCCTGCCGCCCCAGCAGGACCAGCCAGGCGAAGGAGCGCACCACCACCCCGGTCAGCAGCGGGAACACCGCCAGCACGATCAAGAGCGACTTCATCCACGGCGGGCAGCGCGCCACGACATAGGCGGTTAGCAGCCCCACGATCAGCGAGATGACAGTGACCCAGGCCGCCACCTCGAAGGTGCGCCACATCACCCGGCGCTGGAAGCCCGAGGCGAAGAAATCTGCATAGGGCTGCACGACCCCCCAGTCACCCGCCCCGGGCGGGGCGAAGGTCATCCCGATCGTCGCCGCGACCGGGATGACCAGCAGGAGCGTGATCGCCAGGGTGGCGGGGGTGGCCAGCATCCACCCCGCTAGTCGTCTCATGGTGCCCCAATCCGTCGCAGCGGCCGCCTCTCGCGTCCGGGCCGATCACATGCCGAAGGTCTCGTTCCACAGGTCCAACCAGCGGGCGCGGGCCGGGTTCAGCAGGCTGTAGTCGATCCGCGTCAGGCTGTTGATCTGCTCCGCGCCATAGGTCCAGATGGCGGCCTGCTCGGGGGTCAGAACGACATTGGCGTTGACCGGCGCGTCGACGCCCTGCTCGGCCAGGGCCTGCTGGATTTCGGCCGAGAGGACGAAGTCGATGTACTGATGCGCGAGGTCGACGTTCTCCGCCCCGGTGGGGATGTTGATCGTGTTGAAGACGGCGATCTCACCGTCGGTCAGCTCGGCCCATTCGACGCTCGGCACCGCCGCGCGCAGCGGCGCCAGGGTGAAATCCTGGGTCATCGAGACAGCGATCTCGCCGGTCGAGAACAGGTTTATCATCTCCGAGCCGGTGTTGTAGTTGGTCACCACGTTCGGGACCAGTTCGGCCACGGCGGCAAAGGTCGCCTCGGTGTCCTCGTAGGGATCGACCCCGGCATGGGCGCCGGCCTGCAGCACCACCATCGGGCCGGTGGTGGTGGTGATGTTGGGCAGCGAGATCAGCCCGGCCAGATCCTCGCGCCACAGGTCGTTCCAAGAGGTGATCGGCGGATCAACCCGCGTGGCATCGTAGACGAGGCCGATGCGACCGACCGTGTAGGCGGGCCCGTACTCGCCCTGCGGGGCCTGCGCGACCTCGTAGAGCTCGGCGATGTTCGGGATCAGGCTGCGATCGACCGGCTGGAACAGGCCCTGCTCGATTCCGGTCTGGCTGAAGCTGTCGGTCAGATAGATCACGTCGACGCCGGTGCCGCCGCGCATCTGCACCCGGTTCAGCCGGTCGCCGTTGTTCCCGGTCTCGAACACGACCTCGCAGCCGCAGATCTCCTGGAACGGGTTGACGATGATCTCCTGCAGCTTGTCACCGTTGAACCCCCACCACGAGATGGTGAAGGTGCGGTTCTGCGCGGCGGCCGGGACAGCCGCGATCAGCGCCAGCGCGGTGAGCGACAGGCCGGTGGTCTTGAGGGTGTTCATGGCGGGTTCCCGTCTGGAGCAGATCGTTGGAAGCGGCGGCGCGGGGCCATAAGGCCGGGCAATGCGTGCGGGAAGCGTATTTTTCGCGATTGCGAATTGCAAGCGACGCGAACGGCCGCCTGGGGCCTGACCGCGCTCGGCCGCATGGCTGTTCCCTACCCTGCATGTGGCCCCGACCCCGCCGGCATGCCGCCCCTACCCCCATATGTGGGATCGCGGCGTTATGCCGGACGCCGGTTTCCTAACAGATGTGAACGTTCCGTTATCGGCGCGGACAATGTGTATTTATTTCAATATTTTATCGAGATTCCCAAGCTTGGGAATGCGCGCCGCCGGCCGAAAACAGGGGATGGCTCGCCTACCAGACGACGGGGTGCGTCTGCCCCGTGGCGACGTTGACGAAGCCCTGCGGCGCCAGGGGAGAGGGTGCCACCAGCACCCAGCGCCAGGGCGCGCAGGTCAGGGTCGCGAAGGCCAAACGCTCGGGAAAGCCGGGGCTCCACCGTGGGCTGAACGTCGGCTCATACATCCACTCGACCTTGGCAGCCTCCGCATAGAGCCGCTGCATCTCGGCATCCAGCTCCTCCGGCGGGCGGCAGGTCATCAGCCCCGCGATCTCGTAGCGCACCGTGGCGACCAATTCCCCCTCGCGCACCAGCGCCCATCCGCCCTGGATCTCGCGCAACGCATTGACCGCCTGCGCCATCGCCGCGTCCGAGGATCCCACAGCCCAGATGTTGTGCTTGTCATGCCCCATCGAGCAGGCCAGCGCCGTCTCCGCCGTGCGCGGCCCGGTGCCCAGCCAGAACATCGCCGAGGTCCGTCCCTCGCCGGAGAACCGGTCCACGATGGCGAACTTGGTCACGTTGCGGGACGCATCGCGCTGGACCTCTCCCTCCGCGACGGGCAGCTCCATGGTGATGAACTCGTCGTCCCAGTGGAACGGCCGCAACAGCGCCGCGCTCATCGTCTCGCGGCCCGGCGCGGCGGGAATCGCGAAATCCGCCGCCGTCATCTCGCGGGCGATGTTGACGGTCCGGGTGGCCCAGTCCGGCCAGTCGATCCGCGGCACGGGCTTCAGGTAGCGCCTGCCCTCCGAGACCTGCTCGCCATCGGCCCAGACCTGCGCGATGGAGACGCCCGCCAGATCGTCCAGCAGCACCAGATCCGCGAACCGCCCGGGCGCGATCGACCCCACCCAGGGCGTCAGCCGCATATGGCGGGCCGGGTTGATCGTCACCATCTGGATGGCGATCTCGGGCGCCAGCCCGGCCTCGATCGCCAGCCGCACGTTGTGATCGGTCGCCCCCAGCCGCATGGTGTCCGAGCAGGAGCGGTCGTCGGTGGTCAGCGCGAACTGGCTCCAGTCGGTGATCCCGGCCGCAAGCAGCCCCGCGACCATCTCCGGCAGCGAATGCGGGCGCATCTCGATGAAAAGCCCCCGGCGCAGCCTGTCCAGCGCCTCCTCCGCCGTCCAGGCCTCGTGGTCCGAGGCGAGCCCCGCGGCGGCGAAGGCATTGATGCCCGGCAGGTCGCGGATGCCGGCCGCGTGGCCCTCGACCACGCCGCGGGCGGCGAAGGTGGCCTCGATCATCCCCCAGAGCCGGTCGTGCGAGGGATTCTCGGGCGACCAGACGGCGGGCCAGTCCATCACCTCGTCGAGGCCCGCGACCATCAGGCTTTCGGCCATGAAGGCGGCCTGCTCCTCGCGCCCGAACCAGCCGCCGCCCCATTCGTAGGCGGTGGGCGGCACGGCCGAGCCGGGCAGCGGGAAGATCTTCTGCGGGCTGCCCGCCAATCGCGCGGCCAGCCAGAACTCCAGCGTCCGCGCGCCGTCGACATTGGAGAACTCGTGGCTGGCCTCGCAGGTCCAGGTGTTGCCGTGCGGCAGGACCAGCGCCGCCTCCCATTCGGGCGAGACGTGGCTCGATTCGATATGCTTGTGCACCTCGCCGAAGCCGGGAACGGCCATCAGGCCGGGCAGATGGACCTCCCGCACAGCGCTGCCGGGCCAGGACCCGGCGGGGCCGACATAGGCGATGCGGCGGCCTGCGATGACGATCTCCTGATCGTCCAGCCACTGGCGGGAATGCACGTCGAGAAGCCGCCCCACGCGGAGCCGGGTGTCGGCACCAAGATGCCCCAGCGCGACACGGGTCAGCCGCTGGCGGATCTTCACCTCATCGCCGGCGGAGATCAGCAGGTCGGTCGGCTGCATCAGTACACCGAGGCGGAATAGAGCGCGATCAGCCGGTCGAGGTCGGCCGCCTGCACGACAGTGACCGGCGGGGTGCCCAGCCGCCCCGAGGGGTCGATGACCGTCATCCCCCGCGTCAGGCCCGGCGCCAGCGCCACGCCCACCGAGGCGGTGAGCGACGAAGTGACCACCGAGGGGTCGATGACAACGGCCGCGGCCAGCGGATCGACGAAGCGCCAGTAGTCCTTGCCGGTGAAGCCCCGGATCACCCCCATGGAATGCGCGGACAGCGCGGCCGAGAAGCGGGCCAGCTCGCTCTCTGGCGCGCGGGCGAAGAGCGCCGCGACCCGGTCGCCCGGCATCCGGTGGTCGGCGCAGATCTCCCATGGGACCAGCACCGTCTCGAGGCCCGCGGTCAGCACGATCTCGGCCGCCTCGGGGTCGGCATAGATGTTGAACTCGGCCGCCGGGGTGACGTTGCCGCGGCCGTTCAGCGTGCCGCCCATGATCACCAGCCGCCCCACCCCGGTGGCACAGTGAGGTGCCCGGCGCAACGCCAACGCCAGGTTGGTCAGCGGGCCGATCATCAGCAGGTCCACCCTGCCACCCGTGGCCGCCGCATGGCTGAGCTCCGCGATCAGCAGGCCCACCGCATCCCGCCCGGCCGGCTCGGCGAGCGTGGCGGGGCGAGGCGCGCCGCCCAGCCCGTCCGCGCCATGGATCTCGTGCGCCGCGACCGGCGCGCTCACCAGCGCCCGCTCCACGCCCATATGGACGGGGATGTCGGCCCCTGCCACCGCGAGGGTCGTCAGGATGTTGCGCGTGGCCGCCTCGAGATCGACATTGCCGAATACCATGGTCACCGCATCGGGCGCGCGCCCGGCGGCGATCAGCATCAGCAGCGCCTGCGCGTCATCGACGCCGCCGTCGGTGTCAAGGATCAGCTTGCGCGTCATCGGGACCTCGGCTGCCTGTCTGCGCCCGTCGCTCGCACAATCCACCGGTCCCCCGGGCCTTGTCCAGTCTGGCCGGATGAGGGCACGATCCGTGAAGATTCTTCCCCGGCAAGACACGCCAACGACGACCTTCGTCGCCTGCGCCGCAGTGCACAAACCGGTTGCGCGGCGCGGTATAATGTGAAGACTCTTCGGCAGGCGATAACGCAATAAAGTTGCGCGAACCCGCTTCCGGGCGCGCCCGCCGTAGGAGAGGATGCTCAGATGGCCCCCCTGGAGGCCCCCGCCGGCCAGCCAACCTATGATGCGCCGCAAAAGGATCTCTACGATATCGGGGAGATCCCGCCGCTGGGATATGTGCCCCGCCGGATGTACGCTTGGGCGATCCGGCGCGAGCGGCATGGCGAGCCGGACCAGTCGTTCCAGGTGGAGGTGGTCGACACGCCGGTGCTCGATTCCAACGAGGTGCTGGTCTTCGTCATGGCGGCGGGCGTCAACTACAACGGGGTCTGGGCGGGGCTTGGCGTGCCGATCTCGCCGTTCGATGTGCACAAGGCGCCCTATCACATCGCGGGCTCGGACGCGGCGGGGATCGTCTGGGCGGTCGGCGCGAAGGTGAAGCGCTGGAAGGTGGGCGACGAGGTCGTCATCCACTGCAACCAGGACGATGGCGACGACGAGCACTGCAACGGGGGCGATCCGATGTATTCGCCCAGCCAGCGCATCTGGGGCTACGAGACGCCGAACGGCAGCTTCGCGCAGTTCACCAACGTGCAGTCCCAGCAGCTGATGGCGCGCCCCCAGCACCTCACCTGGGAGCAGGCGGCCTGCTACACGCTGACGCTCGCCACCGCCTACCGGATGCTGTTCGGCCATGCGCCGCACGAGCTGCGCCCCGGGCAGAACGTGCTGGTCTGGGGCGCCTCG
>CAYLHK010000032.1:0-28617 GCA_964383295.1 uncultured Rhodovulum sp. | reverse complement strand
CCGCCCGGCGTCGTCGAGACCCATGTCTCGCTCTTCGACGGCTCGAACTGCGGGATCGCGATGACCGACCGGCCGGTCTTCTCCGTCCAGCACCACCCTGAGGCAAGCCCCGGGCCGCAGGACAGCTACTATCTTTTCGAAAGGTTCGCCGCCTCTATGGGTGCGCGCCGCTGAACGCGCGATTCATCATTACCAATCTTGGGACTTAATGCTTTCTTAAGTTCGGCTTTACACTCTCGCAACTTCATCGGTTTGCGAGTCCTGTCATGGCCCGAGTGCTGCCGTTTGTCCTTCCCGACGCCGAAGCTACACCGGAGCCCGCCTCGCAGCGCGTGCTGCTCGGTGACCTCCTGGTCCAGAGAGGTGCGCTGGATCTCAGCGCGCTGACGGAGGCGCTCGACCAGCAGGCCGGCCAGGATCAGCGACTGGGGCGCATATTGCTCGCCAGCGGGCGGATCTCGCCGGAGGACCTCGCTGAGGCCCTGTCGCGCCAGTCCGGTCTTGGCCGTGTCGACCTGACCGACACACCCCCCGATCCGGATCTGCTGGCCGAGGTCGACCCTTACCGCTGCCTGTCCATCGAGGCGGTGCCCTGGCGGCAGATCGGCGGAACCCGGGCTATCGCGCTCGCCAATCCGGACGCGGCCGAAGCGGCGCGCGAGGTGTGCGGGGGCAGTAGCCGGCGCATCGCCTTCGCGCTCGCGCCACCCGAGCAGATCCGGCGCGTCATCACCGAAGCCTTTGCCGGCCGGATGCGCGACGACGCGCGCGACCGATGCCCGGAGCGCTACAGCTGCCGCAGCTGGGATCCCGTGGCCGGGCGATGGCGCCTTCCGGTTGCAGGTCTGGCACTCGTCTCCGGCGCAATCGCCGCACCACTGGTCGCACTCCAGGTGCTGATGGTCTGGATTCTGATTGCCAATGCCGCGACGATGGGGTTGCGCCTAGTAGCAATCTTCGCCCGTCTTCGGCGGCCCAAGGCCAGGCCGGTCAGCGACACGCCGCAACTCGCCGACTACAAGAAGCTTCCGCAGGTGTCCCTGCTCGTGCCGCTCCTGCGCGAGGAGGCGGTGGCACGCCAGCTACTCGACGCCCTGAACGCCATGGACTACCCCGCAGCGCTCCTCGACATCAAACTTGTCCTCGAGGCCGACGACGCAGTCACCCGCGCCGCGATCGACCGCGCCGTCCTGCCTGCCAACATCGACGTGATCTCCGTGCCGCGAGACGGGCTGCGCACCAAGCCCCGTGCAATGAACTATGCTCTGCCGCTCTGCTCGGGCGACATCGTCGGCGTCTATGATGCCGAGGACAGGCCGGACCCCGCCCAGATCCGCGCCGTGGTGGATCACCTGCGCAATGCGCCGCCGGAAGTTGCCTGCGTGCAGGGTTATCTCGATTTCTACAACAGCGATCGGAACTGGTTGTCCCGCTGCTTCACCCTCGAGTACGCAATGTGGTTCCGGGTCGTCCTGCTGGGCGTCCAGCGCCTCGGCCTGCCGATCCCCCTTGGAGGAACCACCGTCTTCTTCCGTCGCAAGGTGCTGGAGGCCATCGGCGCCTGGGACGCGCATAACGTGACCGAGGACGCGGATCTCGGCATGCGGCTCGCCCGCTTCGGCTATCGCTGCGACATGATCCCCTCGACCACCTGGGAGGAGGCGAACTGCCGGGTGCTGCCCTGGATCAAGCAGCGCTCGCGCTGGCTCAAGGGCTATGCGCTCACCTGGGCGACGCATATGCGTCAGCCGCGGGCGCTGCTGGCCGACCTCGGCTGGCGCGGGTTCCTTGGCTTTCAGGTGCTCTTTCTGGGCGCAATAACCTCCTATCTGTCGATCCCTCTGTTCTGGGCGCTGTGGGCCGCGACGGCGGGCTTGGGGGCGAGCTTCTGGCAGAGTTTCCCACAGGGCCTCATGGTGGCCTTCTTCGCCTCGATGATCGCAGGGCAGCTGGTGATGCTCACGACGGCACTGATCGCCGCGCGGGATTCAGGGCACAAGGGGCTGATGGGTTGGGTGCTGGCGCTTCCGGTCTATTGGCCGCTTGGGGCGGTTGCAGCTTATCGCGCCATGGGCGAGGTCTTCACCCGGCCCTTCCACTGGCACAAGACCGAGCACGGGGTCGGCGGGCGGGCGAAGTGACGCATACTGCCTACAGACCGACCCTCTGCGGGGATGCCACGCCATCGTTGAGCATGACAGGCTGGGCGTCCGGTTCGGCGGCTGCGATCGCTGCCGCGATGGCGACGAAGAGAGACTGCATCGCCACCGGCTTGGTCAGGTAGTCGTCGATTCCCGCTGCGAGAAAGCGTTCTCGATCGGCCTTGCTCGAGCTGGCAGTCAGCGCAAGAATCGGCTTCCGGGCCGAGAGGCCGCCCTGCGCGCGGATGCTGCGGGCTGCCTGAAGGCCGTCCATCACCGGCATCTGGATATCGAGAATGATGAGATCGAAGCTGCGTTCGGCCGCGGCCTCTACCGCGTCGGCGCCGTTGGCGACGAGATGCACCTCGTGGCCCGCAATCTCCAGATAGGCGAGCAATATCTTCTGGTTGGTCGGATTGTCTTCTGCCACCAGGATGCGCGCGGTGGCGAACGCCGGTGAATCCGCGGGCACCTCTATCACATCCCCCGTCGTGGTGACCGGCGCGGATGCTGCGTCCGTGGAGGAGGGGGCCGCCGGAATCCAGAAACGGAAAGTGCTCCCGAGCCCCTCGACGCTCTCGACCGCAATCTCACCGCCCATCAACTCCACCAGCTGCTTGCTGATCGCGAGCCCGAGACCGGTGCCGCCGCGCTGCTGGGCATCGCTCTGATCGACCTGGGAGAAGCGCTGGAAGAGCGCGCGGCGAGCCGCTTCGGGGATGCCGATGCCGGTGTCGCGCACGACGACTTCCAGTATCCCGCCATCACGCGCCTCGTGGCTAAGACGGAGCTGGACGGAACCCGTGTCCGTGAACTTGATGGCATTTCCGACGAGGTTGATCATGACTTGCCGGATGCGGGTTGCATCACCGATCACGGTGTCTGGTAGCGGTCCGTCCACAAAGACGCCGAGGTCGATCCCGCGTTCGCCGGCAACGGCCGAAAGCAGGGCCACCACCTCCCCGGCGATCATCTCCGGATTGATTGGGGAGGAATCGATGATCACCCCCTCCGCCTCGAGCTTGGAGAGGTCGAGCACGTCGTTGAGCAGCGCCAGCAGATGCTCCGCGGACTGGCGCGCAATGCGCGCACGCTCGCGCTGCTCGGCTTCGAGCGGAGCACGCAACATCAGGTCGAGCATGCCGACCACACCGTTCATCGGCGTGCGAAGCTCATGGCTGATCGTCGCCAGGAACTGCGACTTGGCGGCCGTGGCGGCCTCTGCCTCGCGGCGACGCTCCTCCAGCTCCGTGCGGCCGCCGACCTCCTCGGTCACGTCCCAGTTCACGCCCACGATCTTCGGAAGACCGTCGTCGTCCCGCCAGGGCTGACCGATGGCGCGGATGTGGCGCAGCGCCCCGTCCGGCAGCATCAGGCGGTAGTCAGAACGGTAGATCGAGCCGGTACGGATCGAGTCCGCAAACTCCGCCTGCGCGCGGTCGTGGTCTTCGGGATGCAGCCGCCGCGACCAGTCGGTATAGCTGTGTGCACGCTGCTCGGGCGGCACCGCATAGAGTTCCGCCATGCGCACGTCCCAGATCAGCTCACCCGTGTCGGTGTTGAAGTCCCAGACCCCGACCTGCGAGGCGTCTATGGCAAGCCCGAGCCTCTGCGACAGGCGGCGAAGCTCGGCCCCCCGATCGTGAAGCTCAGCAATATTACGCTGGCGCTCGAGAACGAGCGAGCGGATGCGCAGCATCGGGAAGGCCACGAGCCCGACCGCCATCAGAGTCAGCAGCCGGATCGGCCAGACGGCCGCATTCGGAATGGTCCATCCACCACGCGGGGCGGCGGCCAGCGTCCATACCCCGCCGGGGAGAGTGATACCGGTCACCACCGGATCGGCCAGCAGGGCGGCTCCGTGTCCAAGGTGAAGCGCGCGCCACTCCCCGGCCTCGTCCTCTGGCGCGGCAACCAGCACGAAATCGAAGGCGGCCGCCGGATCCGTCAGGCCGGCGGTCGCGAAGAGCTGGCCCGTGTCGATGACCATGATCGCGCGTTGGAGGCCCTGCGCCACGGGCGTATCGACCGGGATCCAGAGTGCAAGGGTCGGCGCCGGTGTGCCGACCAGCCCGCGTGCGCCGGCCTCGGTCGCGTCCGTGCCCGCCAGCACCCGGCGCAACGGCGCCGCCAGGTCCCCGCCGCCGTGAAGACGCAGCCGACCCTCGTCGGCGGCCCCAAGCGCCACCACGGCCTCGGCGCCGCCCTCTGCAAGGAGCCGGGCCGCGACATCCCGCAACTCCTCGTCGGCGATACCCGGCTCGGCCTGCAGGACACCCGCCAGCCGCGACAGCGCATCAAGGTCCCGACCGAGAACTTCCGACATACGGATGCGGCTTGCCTCGAGCAGCCGCGCCGCCTCGGCGCGATGGGCCTGAACGGCGAGGTCGCGGCTCTTGACCTCGGCCATGGCGCCGACGAGCAGAAGTGCAGCGACCGCGACGGCAACCAGGAAATACGTAGTCGCGGCCAGCCGGCGTGGTGCGGCGCGCTTGGTTGCTTCGCTCATGAATGGCCTGGATGCATCATCGCTCGACGAACGGTTCCGTGCAGGCAGTAGTACGGTCATTATGTAAACAAGCGACTGCCAGCAAATGCGGAACAATCTGCGGTTGTGGCACGCGGAACCTCTGCCCTGCCGGTCGGCAATCGTCAACAGGAATTACCGGGTATCGTGTCCACCGCTCGAAGCGAGCAGGCCCCTCAGCGCGGAGCCCAGCCGGAGGCGACCAGCGCCCGCTCGACGTCGGGCGTGAGGCTCATTCCGGCCCCGAGCGCGTCCAGAGCGCCGCTTAGGGCCGCATCCGCGGCACCAGAGGCGGGGACATATGCCGTCGGCACTGCAGCGCCCTCGCCGGACGCCTCGGACACGACCACGGCGATCGACCAGCCGCCCTCCGTGGCACGGCAGGCAATACCGCGCGAGAGGCCCGTATTCGCGTTATCACGAAGCTCGAACTCCCGGCATGGGCGGTCCCTGCCGTCCAGAAAGCTCGCGATAAGCGTGACCTCGTCACCACCCGAAAAATTCACGCCCGTACCGCTAGGCATGGTCTCCAATGCCGCGTGGAGTTCGGATCCCGTAGCCACCGGCCCGACGCCCGGGATCCCGCGAGCAGCCGGCCCGCCGCCACTGCTGCTCAGCCCCACCGCGAGCAGGATGCCGGCGGCAGCTGCGAGGACGCCCCCCGCCATCTGCCGAGTCCACCCGCGCGGACGGAGCGCCACGACCGTCGAGGGTGCGACGACACGTCGGATACGATCAGGCATCGGCTCGGCCAGCGGCCTTGCATAGGCCGCGGCAAGCATCGCGTTCATCCCGTCCAGCATCTCGACATAGCGCCGATCCGCGGGATCGTCGGCGAGATGCATGACGACGGATGCCGCCTCCTCGGGCTCGAGCGCGCCGTCCAGATAGGCCGCCAGTCGGCTCCTTTGCATCACCGCGCCCATGCACTGCCCTCGCCCGGCCTTAGCTGCATGATCTCAATCAGACGGGCACGGGCCCGGGACAGCCGGCTCATCACCGTACCCATGGGCAGTTCCAGCACGTCCGCGGCCTCCCGGTAATTCAGCCCCTCGATAGCCACCAATACGAGCACGCTGCGCTGGTCGTCCGGCAGTGCATCTACGGCCGCCCGGACCTGGGCGAGCTCCAGCTGGTCGTCGAGCTGGCGCACACCCATGCCGTCATCGGAGAGATCCACGGCCTCCGGATCGACCGAAGTGCCACGCACCCGGCGTCGGCGACGGTCATCGAGCCAGAGATTCTGCATGATACGAAACATCCAGCTGTCCATACGCGTACCGGGGCGGAACTGATCCGCGCTACGCAGCGCCCTTTCGCATGCTGCCTGCACAAGGTCGTCACCAGCATCGCTCGAGCCCGTCAGCGCATAGGCAAACCGCCGCAGGCGCGGCACAAGCTCCACGAGATCTCGCTGAAACCTTGCGTCCAAATTCCTAGGTCCCGGCCGGAGCCGATTGCTCGCCCCTGCCATCCGATCATGATACAAGCGCCTCCGCATGCCAGCAACGCTGATTGCCGGCAATGGTTTCTAAGGGGGGCGTCCCGGTGCGGGGCGCGACGGCGCATGACCCGCGGTGGATTTGCATTCGTGTTGCTATTCGGCCTTCTGCTCGCCGTCCTGCCCGCGACGCCGCGTGTGACGACGGATGCAGGCGGTCGGGCGGCGATCGTCACCTATGCCCATGCCGAGAGCAGCCATAATTCGGGCAGCCGCGCCGATCGCGCCGACCGCCAAAGCCGAAATGACAGCGGCCGCAGCCGTGATCGCGGTCGGGACCGGCATGACGGTCGCGACCGTGGCGGCCGCGGCGACCGCCCCGGCCATGGCGGAGGCCACGGCCACGGCGGTGGCGGCCACGGGCACGGCGGCGACAACGGCGGCGACGGTGACAACGGCGGTGGCGGCGACAACGGCGGCGGTGGCGACAACGGCGGCGGTGGCGACAACGGTGGCGGCGGCGACAACGGCGGCGGTGGCGACAACGGCGGCGGCGGCGACAACGGCGGCGGCGGCGATAACGGCGGTGGCGGCGACAACGGTGGCGGTGGCGACAACGGCGGCGGCGACAACGGCGGTGGTGGCGACAACGGCGGTGGCGGCGACAACGGCGGTGGCGGCGACAACGGTGGCGGCGGCGACAACGGCGGTGGCGGCGACAACGGCGGCGGTGGCGACAACGGTGGCGGTGGCGACAACGGTGGCGGTGGCGACAACGGTGGCGGCGGCGACAACGGCGGCGGTGGCGACAACGGCGGCGGCGGCGACAACGGCGGCGGCGGCGATAACGGCGGTGGCGGCGACAACGGCGGTGGCGGCGACAACGGCGGCGGTGGCGACAACGGCGGTGGCGGCGACAACGGTGGTGGTGGCGACAACGGCGGTGGCGGCGACAGCGGCGGCGGTGGCGACAACGGTGGCGGTGGCGACAACGGTGGCGGTGGCGGCGACAACGGCGGCGGTAGGAAAAGCGTGTCGCAGGCCGTCGCAGACTGGGCGGCGACGCGGCGCGAGCTCGGGCGTGACGAAATTGACTTCGGCCGGACCTCGCCCCGGACCCGCATGCGTGGCGACCGGCGCAGCTCGGCCGCCGATCCGTTCGCGGCCATCGCCACGGCCACGGGGCCGCTCGGCTGGTCTGCCCCGCAGCCAAGTTCCGCTGCCGACGCGCCGCGCATTCCGCTGGCTGTCGGCGACGACGCCCCCGATTACCGGCCGCTCGAGATCACCGTGCTCGGCCTCGACCGGACGGCCCGCCAGGTTCTGCGCAGTATCGGCTTCGAAGTGATCACCGAGCGGCAGAGCCGACTTCTCGGCAACCGCTCGGTCGCGCGGCTGCGCACACCGCCCCGGATGAGCACCGAGGCGGGACTGCTGCTGGCCCGGCAGCGCCTGCCGGAGGTGGCCATGGACTTCACCCATCTCTACCGACCAGCACAGGACATCACCTATGCCTCAACCACCGGGCAGCCCGTCCCCGTGGCCTATGGCGCCGAGCTGGTGGGACTGTTCGGCGGCACCAGCTGTCCGATCACAACGAGCATCGGGCTTATCGATACCGACATCGCCCGGCATCCCGCACTGGCGGACGCGCCGATCCGGCGGCGCAGTTTCACCGGCAGCGCGAGAAGCTCCGTGGTCCACGGAACGGCGATTGCGAGCATGCTGGTCGGCGACCTTCCGGGAGTTGTGCCGCTGGCCGGGGGAGCGGAGCTCTACTCCGCCAGCGTCTTCGCCTTCGAGGGCGACGCCCTGCGCAGCGACGTCACCTCAATCCTTGCGGCGCTCGACTGGATGGCCGAGCGCGGAGTGAAGGTGGTGAACCTCTCGCTGATGGGCCCACACAACGATCTGTTGCAGAGCGGCGTTCTGGCGGCTGCCCAGCGGGGGCAGATCCTGATTGCCGCCGCCGGCAACTCCGGCCCCGGCGCCCCGCCGAGCTATCCCGCCGGCTACGACCCGGTGATCGCGGTGGCGGCGGTTGATGCCCGCGGCCGACCCTACCTGCGCAACAACCGCGGCGAATACATCACGATCTCGGCACCCGGCGTGGATATCTGGGGCGCGGATGCGCGGGGCGGCGAGGCGTTCTGGACCGGCACCTCCTTTGCCGTGCCCTTCGCGGTAGCCTCCGTAGCCCGCAACGTGGCCGGCGGCAGCGTGCGCGACATCAACGACGCCCGCGCCGCCCTGGCGCGATCTGCGCGCGACCTGGGCGCTCCCGGACGCGATCCGATCTTCGGCTACGGCCTCCTGCGCATGGACGAGTGCTCCTGAACTAGCGGCTTCCAGCCGCCGGGCGCCAGCCAGCCGCCTCGGCCTCGCCGGCGTCGCAGAACCATCGCTCGCCGGTACCGGTCTCGATGACGGTGCGCGCGTACCAGCGAGATCCGGGCACGTGGTAGACCCGCTCACCCCGCGCACTGATGTTGCCCTTTATGCTGCAGCCCGCCGGCGCACCGGCCCCCTCCAAAGGGGCCCCGGCAGGTACCACCGCCACCACCCGGACAGCATTTTCTTCGCGCTCCGGCTCCACATCCGCCGTCGGCGCTCGGCCCGAGGCCGGCGTCCATGGCCCGGCGCGGTAGTGCCAGGCGGCCTGTGCCTCGCCTTGCCAGAGCCCGACCCCGGCTTCCCGGGCCGCGGCCTCGCCGTCGGCATAGCGCCGGCTGAACCGGAGATACGCCCAGGCCAGCCCCTCCGCGATCAATGTCGCGCCGAGATCCTGCCCTCCCACGCTACAGCGCGCGATCAGACGGCCGTAGTTGTCGCGCTCGCGTGGCTGGCAGCCAACCTCGGTGTCCGCCACCAATCCCGCGATCCGGTCACGTGCCACAATCCCGCAGGGCCAGGCCTCGCCGTCTGTCGTCCAGCAGGTCTGATCGAGCTCGGGCGCATCGATGCCGAAGAGGCGTATGCGCAGATGACCGACCTCCAGCGTGTCGCCATCGAGCACGACCGCCCGGCCCCGTATCGGATCGGCTGTCACGGCGGCCACCGGCATCGCCGCCGCGATCCCCGCCGCCAGCGCGATCGAAAGCCATACGCGGAACGATGCCGTCATGGAGGGGATAGAGACAGCAGAGAGCAAACAACCGGTTAACCCGGCCGCCACGCATCGCCACGCCGGGACTGGCGCGGGCCGCATGGGCATTCTAGATACAGAGCATGCTCGTCCTGCGCCACATGTTCCGCCCCGTCCCGCTTGCCGCAGCCCTGCTCGCGCTGGCGCTTGCACTGCCCCTGCAGGCCGGCACTCCCTTCGAACGAGTGCCAGAGGGGCAGGACATCCCGCTGGCGGACTGGGAGGCGATGGCCGCGGGCCGGACCCTCACCTACCGCCTGCTGGATGGAACACTTTTTGCGCGCGAGCACTATCACCCGGGCAGCAACAACGTCACGCTGGAGTTCTCGGACGGGACCTGCACCCGCGGCACATGGGAACATGTCGAGCCGCGCTACTGCTTTCACTGGGAGCACAATGGCACGGTTTGCTTCCGCCACGTGCGCTACGGCAGTTCGGCACTGATCATCCAAGTGACCGAAGACGGCCAGGACACGTCTATGTTCCAGCTCATGACCGAGGTCTCGGACACGCCGCTCGTCTGTGGTCCGCCCCTGGTTGGATAGGCACGACCCTGCCGATCACACACCCTGCCGAGCATCCATAGCTTCGCGTGGGCAAGGCGCCGCCGCACCACCAAAGGCAGCTCCGCGACGAGAGATCGCCTTGCGCGCGCGCCTCAGCTCGCGCGCTGACGCGGTGCCTCCACGATCGTCGGCGGAACCGCAAGCGAGCGCACCAGCGCGATCAGTGACTGGCGGGTGCCAGGATCAGTGATCGACTGGAACGCGTCATCGAGAACCGACAACTCGCCAGTCATGTTCACGCCCCCGCTCTGCACGCGACGCGCGGCACCGTCGTCCAGGCCATCGAAGAAGTAGTGAACCGGCACGCCCAAGTGGCGCGCCATCAGGTACAGACGGCCCGCGCCGATGCGGTTCGACCCCTTTTCGTACTTCTGCACCTGGCTGAACGTGAGCCCGAGATGCCGCCCCAGCCGAGCCTGGCTCATGCCGATCGCTTCCCGGCGCTGCCTGATCCTGCCTCCCACATATTCGTCTACTTCGTTGGCATTCATCCCAGTGCCACTCATCCCGCCCCACACATTCAACCCCAGCCCAATTTCGCAACCTAAGCCTGAAACCCGGCAAGAACGGAACCTGTCCATTTGTATAGCTCACCCGCTTAGCTCCCCGCTGCGGCCCCGTTTCCGACGATCGCATGAGCCGCACTGCGGCCGGCCCGAAGCGGCCGCCGTGAACATGCGAAACATGACAGCCGGACGCCCTCCGAAGGTTCCGGCTACTCCGCAGCCATCAGATGCGAGGACTGCATCGCCGGCATGCGCAGAACGGCATACTTGCGGCCGTCCGCTTCACTCTGATAGGTCTCACCCATCTGGTCGGCCGGGAAGCCGAGATTGCGCAGCGCGCGCACTAGGGACGGTCGCGTAAGCGTCACCAACTCACGCCCGCCGCGGGCAAAGGCGATATCCACGAGTCCACCGACAACCATCGAGAGACAGGCCGCCCGATCGCTCGGGTTGGTAAGTGCGTCGGACACGACGAGCCTGGTGCATTCCCACACTTCATCCGTTGCGATGTCCGTCGGCATTGCGGTGCGGGGAATGGTCTCGATCGAACCACGCAGCGCGTCCCTCAGCATGTAAGTATGACGCCCCCAGTTCGACGTCGTGGGCATCACCCGCGCGCCCCCTACGACCCTTCCACGCTGCAGGACGAGCGAATAGTACGCACATGGATTGTCGTACTGGTCCATCTCCACCTCGTCATTGTGCGGGATATCCCAATCCAGCTCATCGACGAAGAAGGTCTTCCGAAGGCGAAGGTACTCGTGAAACGCTGCCCCGTGCCGGTGCTGCCCGAGGAAGTCGAACGTGATATTCTGCATGATTCACTCTCCAAGGTGGAGAGTGAAGCTAAACCTGTATGTGGTGTCTTGTTAATAGGAGTTGTGCGGCGTCCGCCATCGGAGCCGCTGACCCGTGGTCAATTGGCGTCTGCCAGATCAGATCATTCCAAGCATCGTGGCCTTAGCAGCGGCCTGCGATCCAGTCTTTGCATTCAATTTTACGCGGGCATTCTTGAGCCTTTGCTTAATTGCGCTTTCGGAGATACCAAGAATAGAAGCAATCTCCTTCATAAGCAGGCCATTCTTGACCAGGCTTAGCGTTTCCAATTCTGCGGATGTTAGATTCTTTGGTACGCAATAGGCGTTGTGGGACGCCAGGAGCACGTCATAAAGCTTATCGAGTTCCCAATCTGAATACTCGCGGTCCGAGCGGCAGAAAAATCCAAAGCTGCGCTGCCCTCGCTCGCCGGAATCGATGCAGCTGGCCACCACGCCGAACTGCAAGCCGTGAGTCCCCGCCAAAGCGAGTACGCCCTGGCTGTCCTCTTCACCAAGCTGGCTCCAGCGGACGACGCCCGAATGCTTGTATGCCCAGGAAATCACGGGGTCGTGAACGATCATCCCGCTGATCGTGTACTCCCTAACCCAGTCGGGAGGGAGCTGGTTGTACTCGAATGTGGGAAAGGCGAACCCGACTCGAATCGCAATGTAGTACCCGGCCGGCGCCAGAGGTCTGAACTGGTTGACGTCGATCAAGCCATTGAAATTCATTCGATTCCCCTACCGCAGACAAACGGACTTCCGCCGCCGCGCGCGAGCATCTAGTGTGCACTTCTCTCTTCCCGTGACGAGGTTATGGCGGTTGGAGCGATCGTGCAACCTTGTAGCGAGCAAAGCTGAAAAATGACCCGAAGGGCGAGCATTGCCGCGGTGCTCCATGAACTGGATCAACGAAGCCCCGCAGGCTTTGCCGCGGCGCTTCACATCCGTTTCACGCGGCCGGTCTATCTTTTCCAGACTTATGCGCGACGGTGGAACGACCACTATTCAGCAACCGGCGCTCATATCCACGATCCGGTCGTGCGTTGGGGACTTCAGAACACTGGACGGGTGCTTTGGAGCGACCTGGCCCCGTACGACGAGATCGGCTTTCTCGAGCAGGCCAAGGACTTTGGGCTGATGAACGGGATCGCCTTCGGCATCCTGATCAACGAGTCGCGCAGCATCGTGGCCTGCGCACGGGCCGATCGTGATTTCACTGACGATGAGGCGGACAGGCTGGAGGAGTTGGTCATCGAGCTGCACAACCTCACTCTCGGGCCGGGCCGGCTCAGCGCGGCTGACGAGCAGGCGCTGACCGAACTTTCGATCCGCCTGACGCGCTGAACAGGGCAGCCACGGCGCGTTCTCGCGGTTGGGCCGCGCAAGCAGTCGTCCGACCATCGCGGGTCCCGCCGCAACGGTTGCCGTGCGGCTGCCGTGCGGGGGCACCGATCACCCCGTGTCCATATACGAGCACGCTGGACCCTCTCCGCCGCTTGCGCCATAAGGAGCGAGACGACCGCATGACGAGGCCTCCCGTGAGCTTACTCGCGCAGATCTTCACCTGGTGGAATGGCCAGACACTCGGAACGCGCGTCCTGACCGCCCGGAGGGGACGGCGGGTCGGCGAGGATGCCGAGGGAAATGTCTACTACCAGTCGGCCGACGGGCGGCGGCGCTGGGTGATCTACAACGGTGAGGCCGAGGCCAGCCGGGTCGCGCCCGAGTGGCATGGCTGGCTGCACCACACCTGGCAGGAGCCGCCCACCGTGGCCCCACTGCCCCGCCGGGCCTGGGAAAAGCCTCACCTGCCGAACCTGACTGGCACCGCGCTGGCCTATCGTCCGCCGGGCAGTCTGCTCGGGCCGCACCCGAAGCCGCTGCGCGACTACGAGGCCTGGTCGCCGGAATAGGGGCACTGCAATGAGCAATACGGTCGCGGAGACGGTGATCGGGGCCGGCGTCGTCGCCGTCGCGATCGGTTTTGTCGTCTATGCCACCCAGTCGAGCGGGATGCAGGCGCCGCGCGACACCTACGCGCTGAATGCGGCGTTCCGCAGTGCGCAGGGTATCGCGATCGGGACCGATGTGCGGCTCGCGGGCATCCGGGTGGGTTCGGTCAGCGATATGGCGCTCGATCCGGCCACTTATCAGGCTAAGGTGACCTTCGCGCTGCGTCGCGACCTCGATATCCCCGAGGACTCCGATGTGAAGATCACGTCCGAGGGCCTCCTCGGCGGGTCGTTCCTCGAGATCACCCCGGGTGCGTCCGAGTTCATGCTGACAGACGGCGACGAGGTTCTGAATACCCAGAGCTCGATAGACTTCCTGAACCTGCTGATGCGCTTCGGGACCGGGGAATGATGCGGGCGGGTCTGATACTGGTCCTGCTCGCCACGGCACAGGCCCAGGCGGCGGCGCAGCCGATGCCGCGCCAGCAGAACGTGCCGGCGGACGGCCAGGCGGTCGGGGTGCCGGACAGTCTGCCTGTTGATCGCCCGGGGGGCGCAAGCGTGAAGCTTCGCGCGCTCGACACGCTGAACGGGACCGTGCGCGACATCGACATCCAGGTGGGCGCCACCGTGCGCTTCGGGCATCTCGACATCAAGGCCGATGCATGCCGGCAGCCGCCTGGCGAAGCCGGAGCAGACGCCTATGCGCTACTCAGGATCCAGGACATCCGCGAGGACCGGCCGCGATTTGCGGGCTGGATGTTCGCGTCGTCCCCGGCGCTGTCGGCACTCGACCACCCGCGCTATGACGTCTGGGTGCTGAGCTGCAGCAACTCCTGACGCGTGGCGTCCAGGGAGAGCGCGAAGAAGTCGCCCTGCAGCGCTAGGGCTGCCTCCAGGCGCCGCCGGTAGAGGCGCCGGTCAATCTCGACGGCGCCGAGCCCGATGAGGTGATCGGTCACGAACTGGGTGTCGAGCAGCTCGAACCCGCCGGCACGCAGACGGGCGACGAGAGCGATCAGCGCGAATTTCGAAGCATCGCGGCGGCGGCTGAACATGCTCTCGCCAAAGAAGGCGGCGCCCAGGCTGACGCCGTAGAGGCCGCCGACGAGGGCTTCATCGTCCCAGATCTCAATGGAATGGGCATTACCCATCCGGTAGAGATCCCCGTAGAGCGCCGCGATTGCGGGGTTGATCCAGGTCTCGCTACGATCGGCGCAGGCGGCGACGACGCCGGCGAAATCGGCATCGATGCGGATCTGGAAGGTGCCGGTGCGAAAGCTGCGGCCGAGGCGGCGGGGGACGTGCAGCCCGTCGAGCGGGATCACCCCGCGCCGGCGGGGGTCGATCCAGAACAGCGTTTCGCTCGCCGCTCCCTCGGCCATCGGAAAGACGCCGGAGGCATAGGCGTGCAGCAGCAACTGGGGGGTGATCCGGGCCAAGTCTTCGTTCATGATCGGATCATGACGCGGCCCGAGACGCCTTTCCACGGATTCGATGCGGGCAATTCGTGTCGGCCGCGGATTCCCAACGTTGGGAATCCGGGCATCCTATTGAACTGATTACGTTTTCTCGTCGCCGTTAATCCGGTTGAAAGGATTTGCGGCGCCGCCCGTGCACGTCAGGAGCTGCGTTCCAGCCAGCGTTCCAGCCAATGGATGTCGTAGTTCCCGGACTGGATGTCAGGCTCGTCCAGCAGTGCCTCGAAGAGCGGCACCGTCGTCGAGACGCCATCGACGATCAGCTCGGACAGGGCCCGCTGCAGGCGCGCCAGCGCCAGGTTCCGGGTGCGAGCATGCACGATCAGCTTGCCGATCAGGCTGTCGTAGTAGGGCTGGATCACGTAGCCGTCGTAGATGGCGCTGTCCATGCGCACCCCGAGACCGCCGGGCACGTGATAGGTCTCAATCCGGCCCGGGCTGGGGGTGAAGTTCGGCAGTCGCTCGGCATTGATGCGGCATTCGATCGCATGGCCGTTCGGCACCAATTCATGCTGGGCGAAGGACATCGGGAGGCCGGCCGCCACGCGGATCTGCTCCTGAACCAGATCGACGTCGTAGATCGCTTCGGTGACCGGGTGCTCGACCTGGAGCCGGGTGTTCATCTCGATGAAATAGAACTCGCCCTCCTCGTAGAGGAACTCGATCGTCCCGGCGCCCGAATAGTTGATCCGGGCGACCGCATCCGCGCAGACGGCGCCTATCCGTGCCCGGGTCTCCGCGTCGATCACCGGCGAGGGCGCCTCCTCCAGCACCTTCTGGTGGCGGCGCTGCAGCGAGCAATCGCGCTCACCCAGATGCACGGCATTGCCCCTGCCATCGCCGAAGACCTGGATCTCGATATGCCGGGGCTTGCCGAGGTACTTCTCCAGATAGACCTCGTCGTTGCCGAAGGCGGCCTTGGCCTCGGAGCGCGCGGTCTGGAAGGCGGTCTCGATATCCGCCGCGGTGCGCGCGAGCTTCATGCCGCGCCCGCCGCCACCGGCGGTGGCCTTGACGATCACCGGATAGCCAATCTCGGCGGCTACGCGGCGCGCGGCGTCAATGTTCGGCACACCTCCGTCCGAACCCGGCACGCAAGGCACGCCGAGCTTCTTCATCGTCTCCTTGGCGGTAATCTTGTCGCCCATCAGCCGGATGTGCTCGGAGCTCGGTCCGATGAAGGTCAGGCCGTGGTCCTCGACGATCTGCACGAAGTTCGCGTTCTCGGACAGGAAGCCGTAGCCCGGATGGATCGCCTCCGCCCCGGTGATCTCGCAGGCCGAGATGATCGCGGGCACCGAGAGATAGCTCTGCGGCGCCGGCGGCGGGCCTATGCAGACACTCTCGTCGGCCATGCGCACATGCATGGCATTCACGTCCGCCGTCGAATGCACGGCGACGGTCTGGATACCCATCTCCTTGCAGGCGCGGTGGATGCGGAGCGCAATCTCGCCCCGGTTGGCAATCAAGACTTTCTTGAACATCCCGCGTCTCCGGTGCCGGGGGGCATCATTCCAGGATGATCAGGGGGGCGCCGAACTCGACCGGCGATCCGTCCTCGACGAGCAGGCGCTTGACCCGGCCGGCGCGGGGCGCCGGGATCTGATTCATCGTCTTCATGGCCTCGATGATGAGGATGGTCTGCCCCTCCACGATCGCGTCGCCGACCTTGACGAAGGGCGTCGCATCCGGCTCGGGCGCGAGATAGACGGTGCCGACCATCGGCGAGGTGACAAGGCCCGGATCGTCCAGCGGATCGGCCGCGGCCGCCAGCAGGGGCGCGGGCGCGGCAGCGGACGGCGCCGCAGGTGCCGCCGCATATACGGGCGCGGCCGGTGCCGCGACGGTGACCTGGCGGGCCACGCGCACGGCAAGACTGTCGTCCTCCCCGTAGTCGCGGTTCACCTCGATCTCGGTCAGATCATTGGCGCGGAGCAGTTCGGCCAGCGCCTGGATGAATTCGACGTCGGACTGCTGGGGTCTCTTGTTCATGTCTCGCTCGTCGCTCTTTTCGGGCTCTGCCGGCCCGTGCCTCGGTTGGACGTGTATAAGCGGCGAGGCGCCGGCTGGAAAGCTCGGAAATCGAGCACTCCCGGCCGCGCCCTCAACCCTCGGCCCGCAGACGAGTGATGACGCTCTCCATCTGTGGACGCGGCACATAGCCGCGCACCATCAGATCGCCCAGTATGAACGTGGGCGTGCCGCTGATCTGCAGGGTCTGCGCCAGCGCACGGGTCTGGGCCAGACGGTGATCGACCTCCGGGTCCTCCATGGCGGTGCGGATCGCGGCCGGGTCGGCCCCGGCTTCGGTCAGCGCATTGTCGACCATGATGTCGTCGATCTGGCCCTGAGTTCCCATAAGGGCGTTGACGAGCCGCGCGTAGGTATCCGGCCCCTCGGTGATAAGGGTGGCGACCGCGGCGCGGGCGGCGAGCGTCGAGCCCGGGCCGAGGATCGGCATCTCCTTGACGATCCAGCGGATGTCGCCGTCCTCGGCGAGCAGGTCCATCAGTTCGGGATGCGCCCGGCGACAGTAGCCGCACTGATAGTCGAGGAACTCGACGACGGTGAAGCTCCCCTCGGGATTGCCGCCGACGAAGGAGAAGCCGTCGTCGAAGATTGCATCCGAATGGGTGGCGACCAGCGCCCGATCATTCGCCTCGGTCTGCGCCTGCCCGTCGGCTTCGAGCAGTGCGATCATCTCGCGAAGGATGCCGGGGTTGTCGAGGAGATAGGTGCGGATCTCCTGGTGGAGCACCGCGCGGTCCGCGGTGGCGAGCCGCGCCGCCCCCTCGGCCTGCTCCGCGGGCGCCTCGCGGCGAAACTCCATGAGAGCGATGAAGCCTGCAGCCACGACCGCCGCGACGATGATGAAGATGCGCATGCCGGCTCCCTCGGTTCTGGGCGCTCAGTTCTGGGCGCGTCGCGCGATAGTTAGCACGTCCTGCGCCTGACGCCAGCCCGGGCCTCCGGTCGGCAGCAGATCCGAAGCGCGCGACGCCTGGCGCATCGCGTCGTTGAACCGGCCTTCGATGAGATGACGCTCGGCGGTCGCAAGCGCCGCCGCCCCGTCGTTGCCGAGCCGCGCCTCGGCAAGGGCCAGGTCGCGCAGCACGCCGACATCGGCCTTGTCGAGCGAGACGGAGCGCGCGAGCACGTCGCGGGCCTCGCGGTCGGCCCCCGGCTCGCCGATGTTCAGGAGCGCGCGCCCGAGCCCGCCGAGGATCAGCGCCTCATTGGGCGCCAGCGCGACCGCCTGTCGATAGGACCCGGCCGCGGGGCCGGCGCGGCCGGCCTCGAGCAGGAACTGGCCGCGAAGCTCGTGGTAGTAGGGGTCGTCCGGGCGGGCGGCGATCAGCGCATCGGCAGCCGCGACCGCCCGCGCGGGATCGGGCAGCCGGTGCCAGGCCACCGCCCGGGCCAGCATCGCCGGCTCCGACGTGTCGCTCTCGGGGTAGGCGCGCAGGGTTTGCGTGGGATTGTCCATGAAGCCCTTGAACTTCGCCACCATGCGCGCGTGCCAGTAGACGTCCTCCTCCGACGGCGGTCGCCCCGCGGGCAGCTCCGCCACCCGCGCCTCGAGCAACGCCATGCGTTCGTGCCAGAGGGGATGAGTTCGGGCATAGGCATCGCCGCGGCTGCCGGAGAGCACCTCCTGGCCGCGGAAGATCCGCTGCACGTCCAGCACCGCCGAGGGATCCGCGCCCGCCGCCGCCATGTAGCGCAGGCCCGACTGGTCGGCCGCCGCCTCTTCGGCGCGGCTGTGGGCGAGGGCTGTGCGCATCGCCGCCTGCTGGCTCGTGGCCATGAGCGCTATGCCCGCGGCACTCGAGCCGCTTGCCGCCGCCAGGGCGCTGCCGAGCATGCCGATCACCGCCACGCCGCGCGCGCCCTTCAGCGCCTCATCGCGGCGCGTCAGATGGCCGCCGGTGATATGCCCGATCTCGTGGGCGATGACCGAGCGCAGCTGGTCCACGCCGTCGAGCCGCATGATCATGCCGGAGTTGATGAAGATGCTCTGCCCCCCGGCCACGAAGGCGTTCAGCCCGCGATCGTTGACGATGTAGATCCGCACGGTGAAGGGGCTGAGCCCGGAGACGCGCAGGAGCGGATTGGTAATCCGCTTCAGCGTCGCCTCGATCTCGGCATCGCGGATCAGCGACAGGGCCGCGGCCGGCGGGGCGGCGAGCGCGAGCAGCGCAAGCGTCAGAAGGCTGGAAAGGAAGGCGCGCAGGGTGGTCTCTCCGTCGGTTGCGTCCGCCCCGGTTTCGTGGCTCAAGGGGGCCGGCAGGCAGGCAGGACCATAGGAGACCCATGACACGCGCATCAACCCGCGGCGACGTCGATCCTTTTATCGTGATGGACGTCATGGAGGAGGCCCGCGCGGAAGAGGCACGCGGCCGGCGGATCGTCCATATGGAGGTCGGCCAGCCGGGCACGCCCGCCCCCGCCCCTGCCCGGGCCGCTCTGGCGCGCGCCATGTCCGAGAGCCCGCTCGGCTATACGGTGGCGCTGGGCCTTCCGGCCCTGCGCGCGCGCATCGCGCGGCTCTATGGCGAATGGTACGGGGTCGATCTCGATCCGGCGCGCGTCGTGGTGACGGCCGGGTCCTCGGCGGGGTTCCTGCTGACCTTCGCGAGCCTCTTTGACGCGGGCGACCGGGTGGCGATCGGCGAGCCGGGCTATCCAAGCTATCGCAACATCCTCAAGGCGATGAGCCTCGAGCCGGTGGGCATCCAGACCCGGGCGGAGAACCGGTTCCAGCCGGTGGCGGGCGATCTCGACGACCGGCTCGCCGGCCTGCTGGTGGCGAGCCCGGCCAATCCGACGGGGACGATGCTCGACCGCCCTGCCCTGTCGGCGCTGATCGATGCGGCACGGGCGCGCGGCATCGCCTTCATCTCGGACGAGATCTACCACGGCATCCAGTACGGCCCCCGCCCGGTCTCGGCGCTGGAGATCTCGGACGAGGTCTATGTCATCAACTCGTTCTCGAAATACTTCTCGATGACGGGCTGGCGCATCGGATGGATGGTGGTGCCGAGCGCGCATGTGCGGCGGGTGGAACGGCTGGTGCAGAACCTCTTCATCTGCGCCCCGCATGCCAGCCAGGTCGCGGCGCTGGCGGCGATGGATGCGGGCGATGAGCTGGAGGCCAATCTTGCCGTCTATGCCGAGAACCGCCGGCTGATGCTCGACGGGCTGCCGAAGGCCGGGTTCGGCGAGATCGCGCCGCCGGACGGAGCCTTCTATTGCTATGCCGATGTCTCGGGGTTGACCGTAGACAGCCGCGCGCTCTGTGCGCGGATCCTGCACGAGGCGGGGGTCGCGGTGACGCCCGGGCTCGACTTCGATCCGCTCCGCGGGCACCAGACCCTGCGCTTCTCCTATGCCGGCTCGACGGCGGATATCGTCGAGGGGCTGACGCGGCTGACGGACTGGTCGCGCGGGGCCTGACGCGAAGAGGCCTTTTCACAGGCGGCCGGAGACGCTGGCACGGGTGCGCAAGCGTGCGCACCCGTCATAGCCTTCAAACAGCGTCGTTATTCGCCACAAGTCACAATCAGGCCTGCCTGCGGGTAGAACCTGCCGGCAGGCCTGCTCGTTTGCGGGCTCAGGAGCCGCCGATCGCGCGCGACCACCAGCCGCGTCGACGCGGCGCGTCAGGTGCGGCCGGTTGGCTGGCCGCCGGAGCCGGCGCGGCCCCTGCCTCGGCCAGGGCGGGCTCGGGCGCCTCCGCGGCGGCGGGCTCGACGGGCTCCGGTGCGACCTCGGCAACCGGCTCGGCGGCGACAGCAGCCGTCTCGGCAACCTCGACGGGCTCCGGGGCCACGACCGGCTCGGAGGCCGGGGCAGCGGGCGCTGCCGCGGACTTGCGCACACGCTCGCGGCGGCGCGGCTTCGGCGCCGCGTCCTCGGGGACCTCCACGATCTCGGAGACGGCTTCGTCGCCCGCGTCGATCACCTCGCCCAGGGGCTCGGCGGCCCGGCGCGCTGCCGGCGGCGTTTCATCGCCCGCAACGGCGTCCTCGGTCACCTTGCGCCGCGAGCGGCGGCGCGACTTCGGCTTCTCCGCCACGGGCTCGGGCGCTGCCTCGGCCTCGGCCGCAACGTCGGTCTCTGCGGTGGCGGGCTCGGCAGTGGCAGGCTCGGCGGCAACCTCCGACGGAGCATCGGGACTGGCCGCATCATCCTCGTCCGCGCCGTCATCGCCAGTCTCATCCGAGGACTGGTCATCCGTGGCATCGGAGGACGCATGCCCCTCGCCGTTGCCGGAGCGCCCTGCCCCGCCACGCCGGCGGCGCCGACGCTTGCGCTTGCCACCCGGCTTTTCCTCGCCGCCGCTCTCGGCGGACGCGACTTCGGCGACAACCTCGGCCTCTTCGACCTCCTCCTCCTCGACGACTTCGTCATCGTCGGGGTAGGCGACCTTGACCGGCGCCATGCCCTCCTGGATCTGCACGATCCGCGAGGCGGTCTTGAACTTCTCGACGCGGTAGTCGGGGCTGATGAGCGAGGCATCGCCTTCCACGCGCACCGAGAGGCCAAAGCGGCCCTCGATCATGGCGATGTGCTCGCGCTTCTGGTTGAGGAGGTAGTTGGCGATCTCCACCGGCGCGGCGATCAGCACCTCCTTGGAGCGCTGACGAACGCCCTCCTCCTCGAGCTCGCGCAGGAGCGCGAGCGCGATCGAATCGTCCGAGCGCACCCGCCCCGTCCCGTGGCAGTGGGTACAGGGCTTCGTCGTCGCTTCGATCATGCCCGGGCGCAGGCGCTGGCGCGACATCTCGAGCAGGCCGAAGCCCGAGATCCGGCCCACCTGGATGCGGGCGCGGTCGAACTTCAGCTTGTCCTTGAGCTTCTTCTCGACGGCGGCATTGTTCCGCCGCTCCTCCATGTCGATGAAGTCGATGACGATGAGGCCCGCGAGATCGCGCAGCCGCATCTGGCGCGCGGCCTCCTCGGCGGCCTCGAGGTTGGTGCGCAGCGCCGTGTCCTCGATCGAGGCCTCGCGCGTCGCGCGGCCCGAGTTCACGTCGATGGCGACCAGCGCCTCGGTCACGTCGATGACGATGTAGCCACCCGATTTCAGCTGGACCGTCGGGTTGAACATCGCGCTGAGGTAGCTCTCGACCTGGAAGCGCGAGAACAGCGGCAGCGGGTCGGCGTAATGCTTCACGTTCTTCGCATGCGAAGGCATGAGCATCTTCATGTAGTCCTTGGCCTCGCGGTAGCCGCGCTCGCCGTCGACGAGGATCTCGTCGATGTCGCGGCTGTAGAGGTCGCGGATCACCCGCTTGATGAGGCTGCCTTCCTCATAGATCAGCTTCGGCGCGATCGACTGCAGCGTCAGGTCGCGGATCTGCTCCCACTGGCGCAGCAGGTATTCGTAGTCGCGCTTGATCTCGGTCTTGGTGCGGTTGGAGCCGGCGGTGCGGATGATGAGCCCCGCCCCCTCGGGCACGGTGATCGAGCTTGCGATCTCCTTGAGCTTCTTGCGGTCGGCGGCATTGGTGATCTTGCGGCTGATCCCGCCGCCGCGCGCCGTGTTCGGCATCAGCACGCAGTAGCGCCCGGCCAGCGACAGGTAGGTGGTCAGCGCCGCGCCCTTGTTGCCACGCTCCTCCTTGACGACCTGCACCAGGAGGATCTGGCGGACCTTGATCACCTCCTGGATCTTGTAGCGGCGGTGGCGCGGCTTGGGGCGCGAGGCGCGCTCGTCGGTGGCATCGTCGCCGCCGACCGCCTCGTACTCGTCGTGCTCATGCGCATGATCGGCACCGTGATCGTGCGCCTCGGCGGCCGGCGCCGGCTCTTCGGGCACGTAGATGTCAAGCTCGCCCGAAGCGGCCGACGGCGGCGGTACGTCGTCGAAATCCGCTCCGACCTCGGCCGGGGCCAGTGTCTCGTCGAGCGGCTCGGAGGCGATCGCGGCGTCTGCGGGGGCCGCCTCGGCCGCCGTCTTGGAGCGGCTGCGGCTGCGCGAGCGGCTGCGGGGCTTGGGCTTCTCGGCCGGGGCCTCCTCGTCGGCCTGGCGGGCAAGCGCGGCCTCTTCGGCGAGCAGCGCCTCGCGATCGGCCTTGGGGATCTGGTAGTAGTCCGGGTGGATCTCGGAGAAGGCGAGGAAGCCGTGGCGGTTGCCGCCGTATTCCACGAAGGCGGCCTGGAGCGAGGGCTCCACGCGCGTGACCTTTGCGAGATAGATGTTGCCGGCGAGCTGCCGGCGGTTCAGGGATTCGAAGTCGAATTCATCGACCCGGTTTCCGTCCACCACCACGACGCGGGTTTCCTCCGCGTGGGTGGCGTCGATCAGCATCTTCTTTGTCATGACGTCTTTCGAGAACAGCCCGACGCAACGCCCCGGAGGGCGTGCATGTCCGGGTCAAGATCATCTGGGTGGCGGGACCAGGGGCGACGGACGGCCGGGCGTCCCGGAACGGGGCCTCTGCTGGCGTCGGTCTGATCCCTGCGCGTGTCACCGCGTTTCAACTCCGGCGCACGACAATCAGGTCGGCGCCACCTGCGACCGGGCACGGGCCCGGATGTCCAATGGTTCGGCGCAAGCGCCGGTCGCCTTCTGCCGGTTTCATCCAAGACGTGTGGAACGTGCTTGCAATGCCCCAGGCATGCGACGAATACGAGTACCGTCACGGCGTAAAGCATCCAGACGGCACCGTGACCATATGCACGCCGGCTCGGCAAATTCAATGGGTAAATCATGGTCACACCGAGCGGCGCGAAAGAATCTTGCCCCAGTGACGGAGGTCAAGCTCCTGAAACTATGGGATATCAACTTAGGGTTGCATGAACCACAGGCTGCGTGGCATCTGGGGATGACAGGGCCGGAGCGCCCGCCGGAACGCGGTCACAGCATCGCGAGATGCCGGTTGCATTCCGCCTGCGGTTTTGACCTTTTCGCGGGCTTCGGATAAGGTTTGGCTGCAACGGCAGGGCTCAACACACGTGTTACGCATCGTACTGAGGTTTTTCGGGTTCCTGTTCAGCTGGGCCGCGATCGGGTCGATCATGGCGCTTGCCGGGCTCGTCGCCATCTTCTCGATCTATGGCAAGGACCTGCCCGACCACGCGCAGCTCGCGCTCTACGAGCCACCGACACTGAGCCGGATCTATTCCGGCGAGGGCGAGCTGATGGACGAGTTCGCGCGCGAGCGGCGGATCTTCACACCCATCGACGAGATCCCCGACGCGATCAAGCAGGCCTTCATCTCGGCCGAGGACAAGAACTTCTATGAACACGCCGGGTTCGATCCGACCGGCATCGCGGCGGCGCTCGTTGATGCCGCCCAGGGCGCGCGGCTGCGCGGCGCCTCGACCATCACCCAGCAGGTGATGAAGAACTTCCTTCTGACCGGCGACCGTTCGGGCGAGCGCAAGATCAAGGAGATCATCCTCGCCACGCGGCTGGAAAGCACGCTGACCAAGGACCAGATCCTTGAGCTCTACCTCAACGAGATCTTCCTCGGGCAGAACAGCTACGGCGTGACCGCGGCGGCACAGGTCTATTTCGCCAAGTCGCTCGAGGAGCTGACGCTGGCCGAGATCGCCTACCTTGCCGCCCTGCCCCAGGCCCCCAGCGTCCTGCATCCGGTGCGCGAGAAGCCCCGCGCGGTCGCGCGCCGCAACTACGTGCTCGATCAGATGCAGCAGAACGGCTACATCAGCCGCGACGAGGCCGTGGCCGCCACGGCCGAGGACCTGATCACCGTGCAGGGCGGGCAGATCGCCTCGGCGCGGACCGCCATGCCGCCGCGCGACTATTTCACCGACGAGATCCGCCGCCAGCTCTCGGCGAGCCTCGGCGACGAGGAGCTGTTCACCGGCGGCCTGACCATCCGCGCCACGCTCGATCCCGACCTCCAGTCGGTCGCCGCGCGCGCGCTGCGCGACGGGCTCGAGCAGTACGACCGGGCGCTGCGCATCTTCAACGGCCCGGTCGATCAGGTTGAGGTGGCGGTCGATCCCGCCGACGAGGCCGGCTGGCGCAACGCGCTCAGTGCCGCCGAGGCGCCGCGCGACATCGACGGCTGGCGCCCCGCCATTGTGCTCGCCACCGCTGGAAACTCGGTGCGCATCGGCATCGAGAACATCCCCGAGGATGCCGACGGGCATTTCCTGCCCTTCGACGACTTCAGCTGGGCGCGGCTGCGCGACGGCGGACGGCTGCGCGCCGCCTCGGGGCCCGACGACACCTTCGACGTGGGCGACGTGATCCTGGTCATGGAGCGTTCCGAGAGCACGCCCGAGGACCGGCGCTGGACCTACCGGCAGATCCCGGCCATCCAGGGCGGGTTCATGGCGATGGACACGCAGACGGGCCGCGTGCTCGCCATGCAGGGCGGGTTCTCCTACCAGTCGAGCGTGTTCAACCGGGCCACCCAGGCGCTGCGCCAGCCGGGTTCGTCCTTCAAGCCCTTCGTCTACGCCGCCGCGCTCGACAATGGCTATTCGCCGGCGACGATCGTGGTGGACGGCCCGATCCAGGTCTCGACCGGCGCCGGGATCTGGTCGCCGCAGAACTCGTCGGGGCGCTTCTACGGGCCGACGCCGATCCGCACCGGCTTGGAGCAGTCGCGCAACCTGATGACGGTGCGCATCGCCCAGGACGTCGGCATGGATGTGGTCGGCGAATATGCCGAGCGCTTCGGCGTCTATCAGAACATGCCGAACCTGCTGAGCTATTCGCTCGGCGCCGGCGAGACCACGCTCTACGACATGGTGGCAGCCTACGCGATGTTCGCCAACGGCGGGCTGCGGGTTGAACCGACGCTGGTCGACCGGGTGCAGGACCGCTACGGCAACACGGTCTATCGCCACGACCACCGCCGCTGCGTGGATTGCGAGGGCGAGAGCGGGCGGACGCCGGTGGTGCAGCCCAATTCGGAGCGCATCATGGATGCGATCACCGCCTATCAGATCAGCTCGATGCTGCAGGGCGCGGTCAGCCGTGGCACCGCGCGCGCGGCGGTCGGATCGCTGGGGCTGAACCTCGCCGGCAAGACCGGCACCACCAACGATGCCAAGGACGTCTGGTTCGTGGGCTACAGCCCCCGCATCGCCGCGGGCTGCTACATGGGCTACGACACGCCGCGCCCGCTCGGGCCGTCGGCCTTTGGCGGCACGCTCTGCGCGCCGGTCTTCGCCGAGTTCATGAAGGCCGCCATGGCCGGCCAGCCGCCGGCGAACTGGCCGACGCCCCCGGGCGGGCATTTCATCCGCATCGACCGCAACACCGGCCAGCGCCTGCCCGACGGCGCCAGCGGGGCGAACGTGCAGGTGGAATACATCAAGGACGGCCAGCACACCGTGGTCGGCGGCTATGGCCAGACCGTCGACGGCGGCTGGCGGCTCGGCGCCGACGTGCCGCTCTACGAGGGCGTCAGCCAGGCTCAGGTCGAGCGGGTGCAGGTGGGCGGACAGACCCGCGCCCTGCCCTCGAACCCCACGCTCGGCTCGATCTCCAGCGGCGGTCTGCACTGAACCGGCGGCCGTGACCTGCCGGATTCGCAAGCTTGCGAATCCGGATATCGAATTGAAATAACTCGATACTTTCTTCCGCGTTAACCCGATTGAAACCTCTTCGACCCGCCTGCCGGCGCACGACCGGCGTTTGCCCCGCTTGAAAGGGCGCGCCCTCGACGATAAGCCCCGCACCATGACCGAGATGCGAAAACTCCAGGCCGGACGGCTGGTCGTCGGGGGCTGTCCCGAGGGGTTCGACGCCCGCTATCTGGCGGGCGTGGTCGCCCGTGCCGGCAGCCCGGTCCTGCATGTCGCCCGCGACGATGCGCGCCTGGCCGCGATGCGCGCGAGCCTGCGCTTCTTCGCGCCCGAGCTGCCGGTGCTGAGCTTCCCCGCCTGGGACTGCCTGCCCTACGATCGCATCTCGCCGAACCCCGAGATCGCCGCCGCGCGCATGGCGACGCTGGCCGCGCTGGCTGCCGGCTTCGACCGGCCGGCGGCGCTGTTGACCACGCTCAACGCCGCCACCCAGCGGGTCCCGCCACGCGCCGTGGTCGCCGGCATGAGCTTCACCGCCAGCGTCGGCGACCGCGTGGATGTGGGCGCGCTGCGCGACTATCTGGCGCGGGCCGGGTTCCAGCAGGCCCCGACCGTCACCGAGCCGGGCGAGTTCGCCATCCGCGGCGGGCTGATCGATCTGTTTCCGCCCGGCGCGCGCGGACCGGTGCGGCTCGACCTGTTCGGCGACGTGCTGGAGAGCGCGCGCCGCTTCGACCCGGCCAGCCAGCGCACCACGGAACCGGTGAAGCGGGTGGAGCTGGCGCCGGTCTCGGAGGTGATGCTCGACGAGGCGTCGATCGCGCGTTTCCGCACCCGGTATCGCGAGAATTTCGGCGCCGCCGGCACCGACGATCCGCTGTACGAGGCGGTGAGTGCGGGACGCAAGCACCAGGGGTTCGAGCACTGGCTGCCGTTCTTCCACGAGACGCTGGAGACGATCTTCGACTATCTGCCCGGCGCGCCGGTGCTGCTCGACGAGCGCTTGGACGCGGCCCGCGAGGCGCGCTGGACGGCGCTGAGGGAACAGTACGAGACCCGCCGCGTTGCCATGGGCGCGAAGTCGAAGCTCGGCACGGTCTACAAGCCGGTACCGCCCGGCGAGCTGTACCTTGATGACGACGCCTGGGCCGGGGCCACGGCCGAGCGGCCGCTGCACCAGATGATCGCCCTGCCCCAGCCGCTCGGCCCCGGGGTGATCGATGCCGGCGGGCGGATCGGGCGCGACTTCGCGCCCGAGCGCCAGCAGGAGCAGATCAGCCTGTTCGGGGCGCTGGCCGATCATGCGCGGGCCCGGCGCCGCCAGGGCGACGTGGTGATCGCCAGCTACTCGGCCGGTGCGCGCGAGCGCCTCGGCGGGCTGCTGGCCGACAGCGGCATTGAGGATGCGCGCGAGATCCGCACCGCGGGCGATCTGAAGGGTGACCGCGCGCTGACGCTCGCCGTCTGGCCGCTGGAGCACGGGTTCGAGGCGGAGGGGCTGACGGTCATCTCCGAGCAGGACGTGCTGGGCGATCGGCTGATCCGCGCGCCGCGGCGGCGCAAGCGGGCGGAGAACTTCCTGACCGAGGCGGCCGGCCTGAGCCCCGGCGATCTGGTCGTGCATGCCGACCACGGGATCGGGCGATATCGCGGCCTCGAGACCATCACCGCCATGGGCGCGCCGCACGAGTGCCTGAGCCTCGAGTATGCGGGCGGCGACAAGCTCTATCTGCCGGTCGAGAACATCGAGCTCTTGTCGCGCTATGGCCACGACGAGGGCCTGCTCGACCGTCTGGGCGGCGGGGCCTGGCAGGCGAAGAAGGCGCGGCTGAAGCAGCGCATCCGCGACATGGCGGAGCGGCTGATCCGCATCGCCGCCGAGCGCGAGCTGCGCCATGCCCCGGAGCTGGCGCCGAGCGACCACCATGTCTGGGAGGAGTTCTGCGCCCGCTTCCCCTATGCCGAGACCGACGACCAGCTGAACGCCATCGCCGACGTGCTGGGCGACATGGAGAGCGGGCGCCCCATGGACCGGCTGGTCTGCGGCGACGTGGGTTTCGGCAAGACCGAGGTGGCGCTGCGCGCCGCCTTCGTCGCAGCCATGGCCGGCGTGCAGGTGGCGGTGGTGGCCCCCACCACCCTGCTCGCGCGGCAGCACTACAAGAGCTTCTCCGAGCGGTTCCGCGGATTTCCGGTGCATGTGCGCCAGCTCTCGCGCTTCGTGCCCGCGGGCGAGGCGGCGGAAACGCGCAAGCGGCTGGCCGACGGTACGGTCGAGATCGTCGTCGGCACCCATGCGCTGCGGGCCAAGACCATCCGCTTCAAGAACCTGGGCCTGCTGATCGTCGACGAGGAGCAGCATTTTGGCGTGTCGCACAAGGAGCGGCTGAAGGCGCTGCGCACGGATGTGCATGTGCTGACGCTGACCGCGACACCGATCCCGCGCACGCTGCAGATGGCGCTGTCGGGGGTGCGGGAGCTGTCGCTGATCGCGACGCCGCCCGTCGACCGGCTGGC
>CAYLHK010000031.1:0-30110 GCA_964383295.1 uncultured Rhodovulum sp. | reverse complement strand
TGTCGGCCTTGTCCGCGTTGCCCTTTCCCGAAGCGTGGCGCTTGATCGTGCCGACCGGGACGCCCTCATAGGGCACGCCGCGCAGTTCGGCCCATGCGGTCAGCGTGGCCATGAGCTCGCCGTAGATGTGGCTCGCGTCGGTGCCTGCGTGGCGGCGGACCTCCTCGAACCAGATCGCGGCGACTGGTCCCGACAGCCGGTCGATCTCGGTCAGCCAGTGGGTGAAGCGCAGGTAGCGCATGCCGCCCCCGTCGAAGCGGCCGTTACGCAGCGAGACGGTGCCGCTGGTGATCAGGCCGTCATGGCGGCGGATCGCCCCCCCGGTCGAGGTGCCGAGGTCGAGCGCGAGGATGCAGCGGTTGCGGGGGGCGTCAAGCGGCAGCGATTCAAACCTTGGCCGTCGGATTTCGGGATCAGAGTCGGCTGAGCCATGATGGGTCTCCTTTGCCGGTGGCCTGTGGTGGTGGAAGACGACGGCGGTCTGGTGCTTGGCGGTACGGGGCCGCCGTCGTCGGATCGGGTGCGGGAGACCAGGACAGGAGGCGCGCGCGGCCCCGCTACGTATGGGGGTTTGACATCTGACTGTTCCGGGGAGGACAAGTGGCTGCAATCATTGCGGAATAAGACTTCATGACGTCTTCGGGCATGAGTTAGGGACCTGACTCTTATTTGCCCGAAGCCCGTTGATTTCATTGAGAACACAGTTGGTGAAGACATAAGAGTCAGGCCTCACTCATATGAGTTAGGTCGTCTTCGAAACCCTCCGGGTAGACCCAGACCGCGGGGTTCTCGACCTGCTGGCTGAGGCCGGATTGCGGGCACTTGAAGTGGCTGGGCAGGACCGGGCGGACCTCTGTGGTCACCTCGCCGGTGTCCGGGTCGACATGCTCGACAGGTGCGCCGAACTGCATGCCCTCGACGCAGATATAGCCGAACCGCGACCGGGTGATGGGGAAGCCGAACGCCGAGGGGTCGTGCAGGAACTTCACGAGGCCCTTGGTGGCAAGGACGCTGAGTCGATCGCGGATCGTGTGCTTGCTGCCCAGACCTCCCCGGTTCTCGAAGGTCTCGGCGAACTGCATCGCGGTGTAGAGGCGCTCGCCCGCCGCCTCATCCAGCAGCATGCCGAGGATGACATCGTGCTTGCGCAGCCGCTCGGCATCGAGTTTGGCGCCGACTTCCTTGCGCACCAGGCGCTCGTTCATCGGGTTCAGCTCGACCCACTCGCCCTTCACCTTGTCGATCAGCTTGCCTGGCAGGGCGGGGCCGTTCCGAAGCTCGATCTCCAGTCTGCGGACGGTGCTGTCCTCGTCGGGCCGGTGCATGAGCAGCCCCGAGGTGTAGAAGCCGCGCAGCGCGCTGGCGCCGGAGAGCGCGAGGAACGGATCGTCCTTGACCTGATGCTTGGCGGCCTTGCGGGTGTGGTGAGCGAGTATGACGCCCGCGTCCGGATTGACCGCCTCGCGCAGGAGCTCGACCCGGTCCTTCAGGAAGTACATCATGGCAGTGTTGTCGTTCTCGCCGCCCCCCTCGGGTCCGCCGTCGAAGAGGTTGCGGATCGGGTCGATGACGATGATGTCGGGCGGCGCGTCGGGGAATGCAGCCCGGATCGCCTCGGCCACCCGGGCGACGCCCTCCGCGTCGAGCAGAAGCTTCAGCTTCGGCGTGGCGATGAAGGTGTCGCGCGCGGCGGTGATCACGGCGGCGGGCAGCGCCAGGGCATCGCCATAGCCCGCGCCACCCACTGGGCGCGCAAGCTCGTGCTGCTCGACGAGCCCACCGCCGCGCTCGGCGTCGCCGAGATGGCGCGCGTCGGGGCGACGGTCCAGGCGCTGAAGGCGCGCGACCTCGCGATCCTGATCATCTCCCACAGCCTCGACCAGGTGTTCCGCCTCTCGGACCGCATCTGCGTGCTCCGCCGCGGCCGGCAGATCGGCGTCCGGCAGACTGCGGCGACCGACAAGAACGAGATCGTCTCGATGATCACCGGGCTCGTCGCGTCGTAACGTCCGAACTGCGGCGCTGTGCGACATGGCGTTCGCCCATCGACCGAGACATTGCGCGGAGTCGTCGCCGAAGCAGCTACAGACCCGTGGCGACCATCCTTGAGCAAGATCCAACCCGAACAAGTCAGGGCGACCAGATCGTGTTTCAGACGCTCATTGGCCGCTCTCGGGCCACTGAGCGAGCAAAACGCCTCTTCCGCGCGGATCGGCTTCTCGAGCAGATAGCGCCTGCCGCCCACCTCGACCACCTGCTTGCCGTCCTCAACCGGGGTGCCGATGCCGGTCGCGGTCAGCACACTGCCGAGGCCGACCCCGGCGGCGCGCATGCGCTCGACCAGCGTGCCCTGCGAGACGCGCTCGACCTCGATCACGCCGGCCATCATCTTCGCCTGGGCATCCGGGTTTGGGCCAATGTGGGGCACGATGGCACGGCTGACGAAGGGCGATCATACCGTCGTTCAGGGCGGAGAGCGGTCACTCAAAGCGCAGCAGTGTTCCCGTGCGCGGTTTCGTTAGCGGTCGTTGGCATGCGGCATTCTACGCGGTTGCCGGCGGCACGGTTGACGGTATGGAACCGGAGCTTTCCGCCCGCCAGGTGGCCGGCGGCATCGCCACCTGGCAGGTGACGAGCAAAAGCCGAAGATATCCCTTCCAGAGGGTGCGCGGCGCCATCTCTCTCCAGATCTCCCTGCCCTGCCCCAACGTCGCGTGTGCTCGAAAGGTTCCGAAAGGGTTCGGGCCCCCGCGCGCGCGGCCCGACATTCGCCGCGCGGTCCTGCGCGGCGCGTGTTCTCTTTCCAGCTGTCCCGGGACCGGGCTCGGGCGCAAGACAATCCACACCCGTTTTGATCGCATTCTTGCAATTGATCAAAAACGGTCATACCGTCGCCACGTGTATCCGGCACGGAGAGGGCCGGAGCACGATGGGGAGGAAGACCTGCTTTGGCCGACCCTGGGACCGCAGTCATTGCGTCCAGTCGACATGCGCGCCTGCTTGAGCGACTGAAGTCGCGCGCCTATGCCGACACACAGGACCTCTCGGCGTTCCTCGGCGTATCCGAGGCGACGGTGCGCCGTGACCTGGTGGACCTCGAGACGCGCGGTCTCATCCGGCGCACGCATGGCGGCGCCATGCCTCTGGCGCAGATCACCAGCGAATTCCCCAACAGCGAGAGAATGGGCCGAAATGCCCCGGAAAAGGCCCGGATCGGCAAGGCCGCGGCGGATCTCGTCGCGAAGGGCGATGCGGTCTTCCTCGATGCCGGCACCACGACGCTGCAGGTCGCCAGCCAGCTCGCCCATCGCGAAGGGCTGACGTTCGTCACCAATGGCACGGATATCTGCGCCTGTCTCACCGGTGCCGGGGTGGAGCAGCTGTTCGTGACCGGGGGTGAATACTACGACTTCAACCACAGCCTGACCGGTGCCCTGGCGGCCGAGGCGATCCGGCGCTTCAACGTGGACAAGCTGTTCCTCTCGGTGTCGGCGGTGGATGTACGCCGCGGCCATATCGCCATCTCGCATCCCGCTCTCGCCGAGGCCCAGCGCGCAATGATCGACATCGCGCAAGAAGTGATCGTCGTCGCCGACCACAGCAAGTTCACTCGCAGCGCACTGACCGTGATCGCACCGCTTGACGCCGTGGACCGCGTCATCACCGACACCGCCTGCCGCGACTGCCTCGGCGATATCCCCGACGCCCTGCGCCGGAGGTTCATATTTGCCTGAGGGCGCCACATGCACATCCTCTCCGTCAATGCGCTGAACAAGTCCTGGGGCGAGACCCATGTGGTGCGCGACCTCTCGTTCGAGACCTGCGACGGCGAGTTCATCGCACTTCTCGGCCCCTCGGGCTGCGGGAAGTCGACCACACTGCGGCTGATCGCGGGACTGGAAGAGCCGACGTCGGGCAGCATCACGCTGGACGCGCGCGACGTGACCGCCCTGCCCTCGGCCAAGCGCGGCATCGCGATGGTGTTCCAGTCCTACGCGCTCTTCCCGCATCTGACCGTGGCGCAGAACATCACCTTCGGGCTGTCGGTTCGCGGGGAGAGCCGCAAGATGCAGGCTGAAAAGCTCGCCCGCGTCGCGCCGCAGTTGGGGCTGGAGGGGCTTCTGGACCGCCGCCCCTCGCAGCTTTCGGGCGGTCAGCAGCAGCGCGTGGCGCTCGGCAGGGCGCTGATCGCCGAGGCGCCGGTCTGCCTTCTGGACGAGCCGCTTTCAAATCTCGACGCCTCGCTGCGGGCGGAGATGCGCAGCGAGATCCGCGCCCTGCAACGCCGGCTCGGCATCACCATGATCTTCGTCACCCATGACCAGACCGAGGCGATGAGCATGGCCGACCGCGTGGCGCTGATGCGCGAGGGCCGGCTCGAGCAGTTCGACACGCCAGAGGCGCTCTATTCCCGCCCGGCGAGCACCTTCGTCGCGGGCTTCATCGGCGCGCCCCCAATGAATATCCTGAAGGTCGCCGACCTCGGCCGGCACGGCGCACATCTGCCCGAGGGCCATCTCGCCGGCCTTCGCCCCGAAGACATCACCATCGCTCCTTCCGGCCTGCCCGGCCGGGTGCATGGCGTGGAGTACTTCGGAGCGGATTCGATCCTCTCCGTCGACATCGGCGGGCCGCATGTCGCGGTGCGCCTGCAGGGCCGTCCGGCACTCGGTCCAGGCGATGCCGTGCACCTGGGATGGCCAGCGGAGGCGCTGCATCTCTTCGACGCTACGACCGGGATGCGGCGGGATCTCGCCGCACCCCACCCCAACCGCCACCAGACACAAACAGCCTGAGGACATCATGACCATGATCTCTGTGACGAGAGCGCTGCTTGGCAGCGCCGGCCTGTGCCTTGTCTCCTTGTCGCCGGCTCTAGCCCAGACCAACATCACCTTCTTCTACCCGGTGCAGGTCGGCGGCCCGCTGACCGAAATCGTCGACGGCTACGTGGCCGAGTTCGAGGCCGCCAATCCCGACATCAAGGTCGAGGCGGTCTATTCGGGCAACTACACCGACACCACGACCCGCGCCCTGACCGCCGCCCGGAGCGGCACGCCTCCCACCGTCGCCGTGCTGCTGGCCACCGACATCTACACGCTGATCGATTCCGGCGTGGTCGAGCCGGTCGACAACTGGATCGGCACCGATGAGGACCGGGCCTGGGTCGACGGCTTCATGCCCGCCTATCTCGCCTCGGCCAATGTCGAGGGCCATCTCTGGGCCGTGCCCTTCCAGCGCTCCACCGCCGTGATGTACTACAACAAGGAGGCCTTCGCAGCCGCCGGCCTCGACCCCGAGACCCCGCCGGCGACCTGGGATGAACTGGTCGAATACGGCGAGGCCCTGACCCTGCGCGACGGCTCGGGCAATGTCACCCAGTGGGGCCTCGGGATTCCGGGCAGCACCAATGCGGTGCACTGGCTCTTCGGCGCGCTGGTCGCGCAGAACAAGGGGCAGCTGTCCAGCGACGACGGGCTGCACACCTTCTTCGACACGCCCGAGGTGATCGAGGCGCTGCAGTACTACGTCGACCTCAGCACCAAGCACGGCATCCACCCGCCAGGCGTGCAGGAATGGGGCACCACGCCGTCCGACTTCATGGAAGGCCGGCTTGCGATGGCCTGGACGACGACCGGCAACCTGACCAACATCCTCAACAACGCGACCTTCGATTTCGGCGTTGCGGCCTATCCGGGCAATCCGGACCCTGCCTCGGTTCTCGGCGGTGGCAACCTCTACATCTTCGAGGGGGCGTCGGACGAGCAGAAGGCGGCGGCCTTCGAGTTCATCAAGTTCCTGACCTCGGATGAGTTGCTGGCCGACTGGGGCATCAAGACCGGCTATGTCGCGCCCCGCGACGGATCCTGGGAAACCGACCTGATGCAGGCCTATGTCGCCGAGGTCCCGCAGGCCGAGGTTGCGCGGCGTCAGATCGCGGTTTCGGTGCCGGAGATCTCGACCTTCGAGGGGCAGCGCGTCAACGAGGTGCTGAACGCGGCAATCCAGGCGGCCCTGACCGGGCAGGCCACGCCCGAGGACGCGCTGAAGGCCGCGCAGGTCGAAGCCGACCGCATCCTCTCGGCCTACCGCAACTGAACTGGAATGACCGTGGGAGAGAGGGTGATGGGCGGCGTGCGGGTGATCCGGCCATGATGTCGCGCAATGCGAGGATAAGCCTCCTGCTGCTGGCACCGGCCGCCATCCTCCTGGTCGCCTTCACCTTCTACCCCACAGTCGCCACCCTGATCGACAGCTTCTATTCGACCCCGCGCGGGCGGCGGCCTGCGCAGTTCATCGGGGCGGAGCATTTCCGCACGATGATGGCAGATCCGATCTTCCGCATGGCGATGATCAACAACATGATCTACGCCGCCGTCATCATTCCCGCCTCCATGGGACTGGCGCTCGCCATGGCGCTGCTCGTCAACGCTAAGATCGCCGGTCGCGGGCTGGTGCGGCTGGCATATTTCACGCCGACCATCCTGCCGATGATCGCGGTCGCGAACATCTGGATGTTCTTCTACGCCCCGGACTACGGGCTGATCGACCAGTTCCTCGGCCTCTTCGGCCTTGGCGGCAACAACTGGCTGGGCCAGCCGGGAACCGCGCTCTGGGCGCTGATCGTCATCACCGTCTGGAAGCTCGCCGGGTTCTTCATGATCTTCTATCTCGCAGCCCTGCAGCAGATCCCGCCGAGCCTGCTCGAGGCCGCCAGACTGGAAGGGGCGAGCCCCTTTCAGCGCCTGCGCCGGGTGATCCTGCCGCTGCTGATGCCGACAACGCTGTTCATCCTCATCAACGCGGTGATCGAGGCCTTCCGGCTGGTCGACCATGTGATCGCCCTGACGCGGGGCGGTCCGAACAATTCCAGCCAACTCCTGCTCCATTACATCTATCAGGTCGCCTTCAACTACTGGGATACGGGCTATGCCGCGGCGCTCAGCGTGGCGCTGCTGGCGGTACTGGCACTCATCGCGCTGGTGCAGTTCGGAATTCTCGACAAGAGGACGCATTACCGATGAACCGCCTTCTGCTGAACCTGGCGGCCTGGACCCTCGCCGCGCTCTGGATCCTGCCTCTGCTCTATGCCGTCTGGACGGCGATCCATCCGCCGATCTATGCCGCGCGCTTCGAGTTCTTCGCGCCGCTGACCCTCGAAAACTTCGTGCGGGTCTGGAATGCGGTGCCCTTTGACCGCTACTTCCTGAACACGCTGATCCTCGTGGTCTTCGTCGTCGTCAGCCAGTTCATCCTCTGCACGCTCGCCGCCTACGCCTTCGCCGTCTTTCCCTTCCGGGGCTCAGATTGGATCTTCATGGCGGTGCTTGTGCAGATGATGGTGATGCCCGAGGTCCTCTTGGTGCGCAATTACGCCACCATCTCGACAATGGGGCTGGTCGACACGATCCCGGCCATCGCGCTCCCCTATCTCGCCTCGGCCTTCGGGATCTTCCTCTTCCGGCAGGCGTTCAAGAGCGTCCCCAAGGAGCTCGACGAAGCCGCGCGGATGGAGGGGGCGGGCCCGATGCAGGTGCTCTGGCGCGTCTATGTGCCGCTCGCCCGACCGACGTATCTCGCCTACGGGCTGGTGATGGTGGCCTATCACTGGAACAACTTCCTCTGGCCGCTCATCATCACAAATTCGGTCACGACCCGCCCCATCACCGTCGGCCTTCAGGTCTTCTCCACGGTCGAGCAGGGGATCGACTGGCCCACCATCACCGCCGCCACCCTGCTGTCGGTCGCGCCGATCCTGATCGCCTTCCTGTTCTTCCAGCGCCAGTTCGTCCAGAGCTTCATGCGTGCCGGCATCCGATAGGTCCATCTGATGAAAATCGCTCACATTTCCGACCTCCACATCATCGCCAGCGAAGAAATCCCGAGCATCCTGCGCGCCGATGCGATGGCGCGCGCAAGGGCGCTGATGGCAGACCTTTCCGCCTTCCCCGGGCTGGATCTGGTGGTCATCACCGGCGACAACGTGAATGATGAGAAACCTGCGGAATATGCCGTGCTGGCCGACGTGCTGGCAGGGCTTTCGGTGCCGTTCCTGATCCTGCCCGGCAATCATGATGACCGGACGCTGCTGCGCGCGACGGTGCCCGACAGATCTTATGCCGATGCGGAACGGCTCCATCATCTCTGGCAGGCGGGCGATCTGCGAGTCATCATCCTGGACACGCTGGCCCAGGGCGAGGTCGGCGGACGCCTTCTGCCCGCGCAGCTCGGCTGGCTGGAGCAGGTGCTGGCCGCGCCCTTCGCCGGCCATACGATGGTGGCCCTCCATCATCCGCCCTGCCCGCCCGCCATGGGGCGGCTTGACCGCAATATCCTGATCGAGGGCAACGACCGCCTGCGCGACCTGCTCGACGCCCTGCCCCGCCCCCCGACCTTGCTCTGCGGCCACATGCACCGTCCCTTCACGGCGCAGTTCGGGCGGTCCTTCGTGTCGGCCGCGACCAGCACCGCTTTCCAGTTCGCGCTGGACCTCGGCGCACCGGAGGAGCCGCCCACCGTCGATGAGCCCTATCACTACACCGTTCATGTCCTCGATGATGGCTTCAACCACACGATCCACCGCCATTTCCCCGAGCTTTGAGCCGGCATCTGAACCCCGCCCCTAACCGCGAGCCCACTCATGTTCGACATCCTGACCCCCCTCGCCCATGAGGCGGGCGCGCTGGCCCTTTCCCATTTCGGCAACCTCACCACGGGCGCGGTTTCCGCCAAGGGGCCGCTCGACCTCGTGACGGTGGCCGACCGCGCGGTGGAGGCACTGATCGTTGCGCGCTTGCGCGCGGCCTTCCCCGAGGACGGGATACTGGGCGAAGAAGGCGGCCTGCTGCCCGGCAGATCCGGCCGGATGTGGGTGATCGACCCGATTGACGGCACGTTCAACTTCGTCCGGGGGGGCAAGGATTGGGCGGTCTCCATCGGGCTCTGGCAGGCGGATCAGCCCGTGGCCGGCGTCGTCCATGCCCCGGTGCAGGCGCTGACCCTGACGGGCGGGCGCGGCCACGCGCCGGAAATGAACGGAAAGCTGCTGCCCCGGCTTGCCCCCTACCAGCCCGACCGCGGCGCTGTCAGCGTCAGCCTGGGCGGGGCGATCCCCTCGTCCGACCGGCTCGAGATGCTGCGATTCCTGACCGAGGACGCGCGGATCATGTTTCGCTGCTGCAACGCCGCGACGCTCTCGCTGATCGAGGTGGCGACGGGCGAGGTCGACGGTCATGTCGGCTATGGCGAAAGTGCGTGGGACGTAGTCGGAATCTGGCCGATCCTGACCGCGCTCGGCGCCGTCTCAACGATGGACTGGAGCCGAACACCGCTGACCGGCAAGCTGCGCTATGTGATCGGAAAGCCGGATCTGGTGGAGATCTGCCGGCCTTTGGCCGGCGTGTCGCTTGTCGCCTGAAATTGTTCAGGCCGACGGTCGGGCGCCATGTTGCTGAGCCGCTTGGCCTGCCTTAGACCAATCTGCGGAGATCTCACGACGCTATCCCCCGATCTGCCGGGACCACCTCAGCCGCTGTAGTGCCACCCAACCAAGTCCAGCCATCCGCCTGGCTGCTGATCGTCGGCTGCGGGCGACCCGCGCTGGCTACCCGGACACGCCAGGCGAGGACAGACCGCGCCCCGGACACCTTCGAGGTGCTCCATGCGGCCGGCGGCCACTCCCGGAGCATCTGCTGCAGTTCGTCAGCAGTCTCCTGAGGCTGCGCGATCGCAGCTTATGGTGCCGCAAGGGCCCCGCCCAGGAGCGCGCCTGCCAGGACGCTGCAGACGGCCAGCCTCGAGATCATCATCCAAACAGCCCGTTGCACGTTGCGACAGGGGCGTGTCGCCGAACACCGGTGGCATGGTGCGCCGAGAGAGCGCAGCCGACGGCAACCGCGACACCATAGAAAGGTGCAAAGGGCTTTCGCCACGCGGTGCGGCACAGGATAGCCATGCGCCCGCACAAGGCTCTCGGGCTCACAGGGGCCTGCGGAGGGGGTCCGATCCCGGCGCGGCTATCCCGACTCGCGCTCGACGAGCTGGCACTCGACCTTGATCTGCTCGCGGGCGGCCCCGTTGCCGTCCGTACGGTCGAGAAGGAGTTCGCAGGCGATCTCGCCCATCTCGTACTGCGGGAGCTTGAAGGTGGTCAGGCCGGGGCGCATGTAATGAGCGATCTCGCGGTTGTCGAAGCCCACGACCGCGACATCCTCGAAGACCGCGAGACCGAGTTCTCGCAGTGCGCTGAAGCAGCCCATGGCGATCAGGTCGTTGGCGCAGAAGATCCCGTCGGGCGGATTGGGCAGACTCATCAGCTCGTGCGTCTGCTCGTAGCCCGACGAGGGTTCCCAGTTTCCGGGCCGCACGAGCTGGGGATCGAACGTGATGTCATGGCTCGACAGTGCCTGTCGATAGCCGCGCAACCGGTCGCGCGAGGCGTCAAGCCCGGTCTGGCCGTTGATGATGGCGATGCGCCGGCGTCCCCCGAGGAGCAGGCGCTCGGTCGCCTGTCGACCGCCCACGAGATCTCCGGGGACCACCGATGCGATGCGCCGCTCGGCGTCATAGCAGTTGAGCAGGACCGACGGTATCCGCAGCATCGCCGCCGGCGGCACGATCTGGCGGGTGAGCGCCGTGCCGTAGATCACCCCCGCCACCTGGCTGCCTCCGAGGTTGCGCAGGTGCCGGTCGATGTCCTCCGGCCGGCCGACGGTCGTCAGGGCGGCCAGTCCGCGCTCGTCGGCCTTGTCGCGGATCCCGTCGAAGGCCATGGGCATCCACGGATCGGAGGAATTCTCGTCGGTCACCAGCAGGACGATCCGCTCGGTCGCCTCTGCCGCGCCTTCGGGCCGGCGGGCGAGCCGGTAGCCGAGTTCTTTCGCGGCACGGTGCACCCGTCGCGTGGTCTCGGCGCTGAACTTGGCGCCGGGGCTGCCGTTGAGGATCAGCGAGACCGTTGCCTGGGAGACGCCGGCACGCGCGCCGACATCCAGCATCGTCGGGCGGGATCGTGAGGTCATCGCGTTCTGCTCCGTGCTGTTCCGCCCGCCACCCGGTCCGGTGGCTGCGAATATCCCCGGCAACTGGTCATCGGCATCCCGTTCGTAACGCCACTCCACGGCCGCCGCCCGGCTGCCATCCCGGATCGGCGGGTGATTCCAACGTTTTGGCCTAATCCGGCGGCGGTATCCATCCCGGATTGATCGAATTAATAGAATCAGTAATATTTATTATCGGCCTCCACGGCAAATGGCGGGAGAGGGGTCGCAACAGCCGGCAATCGGCGACGGGAGGATGGAAAATGAGACTTGCACCGCTTTTTGGCGCGACCGCGCTCGGGCTGGCGCTCTGTGCGGGGACCTCGGCACAGGAACGGCAGTCCATGGCCTTCGTGGTCAATGCCGCTTCGGACTTCTGGAAGCTGGCCGAGGCCGGCGTCGCCGCCGCGCAGACCGAGCTGCCGGACTACGACCTGCAGTTCCGCTATCCGGCCCAGGGGAGCGCGGCGCTCCAGAACGCGCTAATGGACGATCTGGTCGCGGCCGGCATCGACGCGATCATGATCTCGTCGGCCGATCCGAAGAACTCGATCGACGCCTTCAACCGCGTCGCCGCGCAGGTGCCGCTGTTCACCACGGACAGCGACGCGCCCGCCTCCGACCGTCTGGCCTATCTCGGCTCGTCCAACACCCTGGCCGGCGAGCAGGCGGGCGAGATCGCCGTGAGCGCGCTGCCGAACGGCGGCAAGTGCATGGGCTTCGTCGGCTTCCTCGGCGCGGACAACGCGGTCGAGCGCATCGCCGGCTTCCGCGCCGCGATCGAGGGGAAGGGGATCGAGCTGGTCGACGTGCGCGGCGATGACGTCGATTTCGCCCGCGCCCGCTCGAACGTCGACGACGTTCTGGCGGCCAATCCCGAGATCGACTGCATGATCGGCTTCTATTCCTATAACCCGCCGAAGATCTACGAGGCGCTGCAGGCGGCGGGCAAGCTCGGCGAGGTCACGGTCATCGCCTTCGACGAGGATCCCGTCACGCTCGGCGCGGTGCGCAACGGCGACTTTGCCGGCACCGTCGTGCAGGACCCCTATCAGTGGGGCTATCAGGGCATGCATCTGATGGCGCATGTCCTGCAGGGCGATCGCTCGGGCATTCCGGCCGACGGCCTGATCATCGTGCCGACCAAGGTCATCGACCAGGGCAATGTCGACGGCTTCGAAGCAGAGCTGCGCGAGCGGCTGGGTAGCTGACCCGGCATGTCAGGTCACCGCACCGGCCGTCCGGTGCGGTGACGCAATCCTCTGCGTGAGCGCCCCGATGGTCCCCACCGGCCCCATTTCCCTGTCGCTGACCGGGATCACCAAGGTCTATTCCGGTGCCGTGGCACTGAGCGACGTGGATCTGTCGATCCGCGGCGGAGAGATCGTCGGGCTGATCGGCGAGAACGGGGCCGGCAAGTCGACGCTGATGAAGGCGCTGGGCGGCGTGGTCCAGCCCGACCGGGGCGAGATCATCATAGACGGGCAGCACGAGCACGGGCTGACGCCGGCCGTCGCCGCCGCGCGCGGCATCGCCTTCGTGCACCAGGAACTGACCCCGTTCGACAATCTCGACGTGGCCGCGAATGTGATGCTGAGCCGCGAGCTGCGCCACGGGCCGCTCCGCCTGCTCGATACGCGGGCGATGCGCGAGCGCGTGGCGCCGATCCTCTCCGATCTCGGCACGCGCTTCGGCCCGGCGGATCGCGTGACCGACCTGTCGCTGGCCGACTGCCAGCTGCTGGAGATCGCGCGCGCGCTCTCCATGGAGGCGCGGCTCCTGATCCTCGACGAGCCCACATCGAGCCTGACCCTGTCCGAGACCCGGCGCCTGCTGACGGTGGTGAAGCGGCTGCGCGATCGCGGCGTGGCGGTCCTGTTCATCACCCACCGCCTGGCCGAGGTGGCCGAGATCGCCGACCGCGTGGTCGCGCTCCGCGACGGGCGCAACGCCGGCGGGCTCGCGCGTGACGAGATCTCCCGCGAGCGCATGGTCGCGATGATGGTCGGGCGCGAGATGACGCTGGCCTATGATCGCATCCCGCCGCCGCCCGGGCCGGTCGTGCTGTCCCTGTCCGGCCTGCGCAGCCCGGCCTGGCCCGACTGCCCGATCGACCTCGACTTCCACGCCGGCGAGATCCTCGGCATCGCCGGGCTGGTCGGCGCCGGGCGGACGGAGCTGGCGCGGGTGATCTTCGGCATAGACCCGCCCGCCGGGGGCAGCATCCGCATCGGCGGTGCCAGCCTGAGCGGCGGCTCGGTTGCCGAGGCGATCGCCGAGGGCATCTGCCTCGTCCCCGAGGACCGCAAGGGCCAGGGGCTGCTGCTCGACTTCGGATGCGACACGAACATCTCGCTGCCGGGTCTCGAGCGGTTGCGCCGCGGTCCCTTCGTCGACCGGGCGGCCGAGGCGAAGCTGGCGGAAAGCTCGCGGCGCGACCTCGGGATCAAGGCCCATGACATGACGCGGGCGGTGGCCGAGCTCTCGGGCGGCAACCAGCAGAAGGTCGTCCTGGCCAAGTGGCTGGCCATGGGGCCACGGGTGATCCTCTTCGACGAGCCGACCCGCGGCATCGACGTCGGCGCCCGTGCTGAGGTCTACCGCATCATGCGTGACCTGGCCGAGGCGGGTGTCGCCGTGGTCATGATCTCGTCCGACATGGAAGAGGTGATGGGCGTGTCCGATCGTGTCGCGGTGATGTGCCGCGGACGGCTGGCGGGCGTGCTCGATCGCGACGGCCTGAGCGAGCAAGCCATCCTGCGGCATGCCGTAGGATAGATCGACCGGAGAACTGGATGCAGAAGAAAGACATCGGGCTGGCGATTCTGGTCCTGACGGTGGGGGCGGTGGTCGCAATGATCAACCCGCGCTTCCTCTCGGCCGTGAACCTGTCCAATACCGCCAACCTGATCGGGCTGTTCGGCCTGTTCACCATCGCGCAGGCCTTCGTCATCGTCACGGCGGGCATCGAGCTGTCGATCGGCTCGGTCATCGCCCTGCTGGGCGTGATCTTCATCGACCTGATCGGGCGGATGGGCGTGCCCTGGCCCGCCGCCATGGTGATCGTGCTGATCCTGGCCACGTTGATCGGGCTGGCGCACGGGCTCCTGATCACGCGGCTGAAGCTGCAACCCTTCGTGGTCACCCTTTGCGGCCTGCTGATCTACCGGGGCGTGGCGCGGTGGTACACCGCCGACGGCACTGCCGGCTTCCCCTTCGGGGCCCAGTTCCCGCTGCTGGAATGGCTGCTGTCCGGGCGCAGCTTCGGCGTGCCCCATGCGCTGATCGCCTTCGGCATCGTCGCCGTGATCTCCTGGTTCGTCCTGCATCGCAGCGTCTTCGGCCGGCATCTGATGGCCGTGGGCAAGAACGAGGAGGCCGCGCGCTATGCCGGGATCAACACCACGCGGGTCATCGTCGCGGCCTATGTGATCTGCGCCGTGCTGACCGGGATCTCGGCGATGTTCCTCGCGATGTACACGCGCTCGGTCCAGCCCTCGTCCCACGGCAACTTCTACGAGCTCTATGCCATCGCCGCGGCCGTCCTCGGCGGCTTCTCGCTGCGCGGCGGCGAGGGGTCGATCGTGGGCGCGGTTCTGGGCGTCGTGCTGCTGCAGGTGCTGCAGAATCTCGTGAACCTGCTCGGCATTCCCTCGTCGCTGAACTTCGCGGTGATGGGCAGCGTGATCCTGATCGGCGTCATTGCCGACACGACCTTCGCGCGGCTCCGCGATGCACGGCGGCAGCGGCTGGCCATGGCCGAACTCGAACGGGCGCCTCTGCCGGCCGCCGGTCCGTCCGCCACGAGAACACGGGAGAGCACGACATGACATCCGCCGGGGCGCGCACGGCGCTGCATCTGAGCATAACGGCCTCGGCGGCGCTCGAGCTGGTGACGCTGGCGCGCGACCACGCCATGTCCCATGGCTGGGAAATCGCCGTCAGCATCGTGGACATGCACGGGATCGAACTGGCCTGCCTGCGGATGGACGGCGCGGCACCGGCCATCCTGGGCTTTGCCGGGGACAAGGCCTATACTGCCCTGTCGCTGAGCCAGCCCTCCGATGCGGTCTTCGCCGAGTTCGAGCATGCGCCGCGCCTGCGCATGGGCGCCACGGGGCGCGGGCGGATCCTCGTCTGGGGCGGCGGTGTGCCGATCCGTCAGGCGGGGCGCATCATCGGGGCCATCGGCGTCTCGGGTGCGGCCGAGGCCGACGACATCGCCTGTGCCCGGGCGGCGCTGCGCGGTATCGGCTTCGACGACGAGGCCGACGACGAGGTGGAACGGGCGGGCTGACCCGCCCGGCCGGTCTCAGGTCCGCATGTGGCGTATACGGTCGAAGGCGACCGCGATGACGATGGCGGTGCCGATGAACGCCCCCTGCCAGAAGGTCGAGATCCCCAGCAGGATCAGCGAATTGCGGATGACCTCGATCAGGAGCGCGCCGATCACCGCGCCGATCGGCGTGCCCTCGCCCCCCGCCAGATTGGCGCCACCGATCACCGCCGCGGCGATCACCGTCAGCTCCATCGTCGTACCGAGATTGGTGGTCACGCTGCCGAGCCAGCCGGCCATGAGGATGCCGGTGATCCCCGCCGTCAGCGCAGAGAACATGTAGATCGACACCTTGAGCGCGCGCACCGGGATGCCCGTCAGACGCGCCGCCTGCTCGTTGCCGCCGATTGCGTAGACGTACTGGCCCCAACGGGTCCAGCGGAAGACCACGGTCATGACGATGACGAGCACGATCAGGAAATACAGCGGATGCGGCACGCCATAGGTGGAGCCGCCACCCAGCCAGAGCAGGAGGTCGTGATCGGGTCCGAACTGGTAGATCATCTTGTTGTTCGACAGGACCATGGCGATGGAGCGTACTGCCGACAGCGAGCCGAGCGTCACGACGAAGGCGGGCATGCCGACAAAGGCTATCAGCACCCCGTTTAGCGCCCCGACCAGCAGCGCCGCCCCGATCGCCGCCAGCGCCGCCAGCCAGAAGCTGGCGCCGCCCTCCATCAGGACCGAGATGACCATGGCTGAGAGCACTACCGTCGATCCGACGGAGAGGTCGATGCCGCCCGAGGCGATGACGGCCGTCATGCCGATGGCGATGATCGCCACGAAGGCGAAGTTGCGTGCCACGTTGAAGAGGTTGCGCTGCGAGGAGAAGGCGTCGGTCAGATAGGTCAGCGCCAGGCAGGCGAGCACGGCGGCGACGAAGACCCAGAAGACCTGGGCCCCGGCCATGCGTGCAAGGATCCCGCGGTTCTGGCTCTGGCCGATGGCGGTTTCGAGTGTCGATGTCATGGCATACCCTCAGGCGGTCTCGATGGCGCCGGTGATCAGGCCCGTCACCTCTTCGGGCGAGGACTCCTCGGCGCGTTTACTGGACACCAGCCGGCCGCGGCGCAGCACGGCGATCCGGTCGCAGACGGCAAAGACGTCCGGCATGCGGTGGCTGATGAGGATCACGCTGATCCCGCGGTCGCGCAGCCGGCGGATGAGGTCGAGGACCTCGGCCACCTGACGCACCGAGATGGCGGCGGTCGGCTCGTCCATCAGCACGATCCGGGGGTCGGAGAGCAGGGTGCGGGCGATGGCGACGGCCTGCCGCTGGCCTCCCGACATGCGCCGGACCAGATCCAGCGGTCGGGTCTCGGACTTGAGGCTGGCGAAGAGCGTGGCCGCCGTGCGCCGCATGGAGGTGTAGTCGATGATCGACAGCGGTCCCGCTCGCAGCGTCGGCTCGCGACCGAGAAAGACGTTCGATGCTGCCGTGAGATTGTCGCAGAGCGCGAGGTCCTGGTAGACGACCTCGATCCCCTCGCGGCGCGCATCCAGCGGCCTGTGGAAGTTCACGGGCTTGTCGTCGATGCGGATCACCCCGTGGGTGGGGCGGAAGTTGCCCGCCACGATCTTGACCAGCGTCGACTTGCCGGCGCCGTTGTCGCCCATGAGGCCGAGGACCTCGCCCGGGCCGATCTCGAGCGACACATCGTCGAGGGCCTGAATCGCGCCGAACGAGCGCGATATACCCTCCAGTTTCAATCGGGACACCCGACCTTCCTCCCTGTCGCGGCCGTCGCCGCGGCCTTGTGGAGATTCTCGTACTTGACCGATTAATATTAGTAAACATTATTAGGCGCAGTGTCGTGGGAGGAATGATGCGGATTCTCCTGACGGGAGTCACCGGCAAGGTAGGCCAGGCGCTTCTCCCCGCGCTGCGGCAGGCGGCGCGGTTCCGGGGGGCGGAGCTGGTGGGGCTGTGCAATCAGCGCCGGATCGACCCGTTGCCGGCGCTGGAGATCGTCGCGGGCTCGCTCGGCGATCCCGAAACGGTGGCACGCGCCATGCAGGGCGTGACCCATGTCATCCACATGGCGGCGGTCAAGGAGACGCCGGCGCAGGTGATCGACGTCGCGATCAAGGGACTGTTCCTTCTGCTCGAACAGGCGCGCGCCCTGCCCGACTTCCGTCAGTTCATCCTGATCAGCGGCGATTGCACGGTCGGCCACATCTTTCACGGCTACGGCGCTCCCATCACGGAGACCTCGCCGCGCCGGGCCTATGCCGGATGCTATGCCCTGACCAAGGTCATCGAAGAGGTGATGATCGAGCAGTACCAGATCCAGTACGGGCTGAACGGCTGCGTCCTGCGCGCGCCATGGATCATGGAGAAGGACGATTTCCGCTTCGCGCTGGATCTCGGCCCCGACCAGTTCGGCGGCCCGTCCTGGGACACGCTGATGCCGCCCGCGAGGCTGGCCGAGCTTGCCGGCACTGATACGGTGCCGATGATGCTCGACCATACCGGCGCAACGCTGCGACGGAACTTCGTGCATGTCGACGACCTGGTGACGGCTGTTCTCGCCGCGCTCGATGCGCCGGGGGCGCGTCAGCGCGTGTTCAACATCGCCATGGACGAGCCGGTCGACTACGGGCGCGTGGCCGAGATACTGGCGCGGACCCGACGAATGCGGCCGGTCCCGGTCGCGACACCCTTCCACAGCAACTGGCTGGATAACACCGCCGCGCGCCACGCGCTCGGCTGGCGCCCGGCAATCGGACTTGAGGCCCTGATCGAGCGGGCTTGGGAGTGGGAACGCGCGGAAAGCGATCCACGCAAGGTCTGGTACCCGGGCTGACCGCCCTGGCTCCAGAATGGTAAACAGAAAGGGAGAGAAACGTGAAGACCATCAATATCCTGTCCGCCACGGCCGCATTGGCGCTCATGGCGGGTGCGGGCCTTGCCCAGGACAAGCAGGTCCTGGCAATCGTCGTCAAAGGGCTCGACAACCCGTTCTTCGAGCAGATCAATCTCGGCTGCCAGAAGTGGATGTCCGAGAACGCCGACAGCCCGTACGAGTGTCTCTACACCGGGCCCGCCTCCTCGGCAGACGAAGCCGGTGCGGTGCAGATCGTGGACGATCTGCTGGCGCGCGGCGTCGCTGCCGTCGCGATTTCGCCGTCCAACGCCCCCGCCATGGCCAACCGCCTGCGCGAGATCGGGCCCGACGTGCCGGTCATGACCATCGACGCGGACCTGCTGCCCGACGACCACGACCTGCGTGCCACCTATCTCGGCACCGACAACTACCTGATGGGCGTGCAGATGGCCGAGCAGCTCATGGCGCTGAAGCCGGATGGCGGCTCGGTCTGCCTGCAGCTCGGCAACGTCGCTGCGGCGAACATCAATTCCCGCGCCCAAGGGCTTCGCGACACCGTCGCCGGTGCCGAGGGCACCGACCGGCTGACGGGACAGAACGGTTGGACCGAGGCCGACGGCTGCCCGGTCTATACCAACGACCAGGCGGATCTGGCCAACCAGCAGATGGCCGATACCTTCATCGCCAAGCCCGATCTAGACGCCTTCGTGCTCGTGGGCGGCTGGGCGCAGTTCGCGCCGCAGGCCTATGCGCAGGTGACCGATCAGGTCATGGACAAGCTGAAGTCCAACGAACTGATCATCATCGCGGGCGACACCCTGCCGCCGCAGACCCAGGCCTTCCGCGAAGGGCGCAGCCATGCCCAGATCGGACAGCGCCCGTTCGAGATGGGCCTTCGTGCGCCGGACGTCATGATCCAGCTGATCAACGGCGAGACGGTGGATGATCCCCTCTACACGGGCCTCGACGTCTGCAACCATGCCGCGCCCGGCTTCTGCGCCGACAACTGACCCAAAGCGCGGTCGCCGGTGGTGCTACCCCCCGGCGCCCGCACCTCGCCTGCCGACATTGCATCTCTCCGCCACAGGCATTGGTAGGCGGCCGCCGCATCGCCGCGACCGGAGCTGCAACGGAGGCGGGTGTGAAGAAAATCGGATTTCTGTCTTTCGGTCACTGGTCGCCGGCCCAGAGCTCGGGCACCCGCCCGGCGCCCGATGCGCTGCTGCAGTCGATCGACCTTGCCGTGGCCGCCGGGGAGCTCGGTGTCGACGGCGCCTATTCCCGCGTCCACCATTTCGCCCGCCAGCTCGCCTCGGGAAACTTCTGAGCCCCGCCCATCGTCGTAGCTGCGTCGACCATGTCGTGGCGAAGTTCTCCGTCTCGGAGCAGTTTGCCTGCAAGGTTCGCCGAAGCCAAGATCGTCATCGAGACATGGCGACGCTCCTACAATACCGAGCGGCCGCACTCATCGCTCGGCTACAAGCCGCCGGCGCTGGAGGCCATCATCTGGCCTGCGCCAGCATGCGGGTCAGCGCCATCATCTGCCCAGGCGATGGCCCAGAAGCCCATCATGCATCAAGACTGAAACCGGACCACCCTATGGGGTCAGGCCAGTCTCAACCCTCGCGGCCTCCAAAACGATATCGAGTCGAGCCTGAAGGGACGTCACGCTACCTTCGGCCGCGCCTCGAAGTCCGTGACGAAGTGATCCAGCCCAGACGCCATACTGTGTGTCGGCTGCCCCGCAGCCTATCATGTCCCGTAATGCAGCTGCAATCTTCGCTAAGGAAGCTGGGGCCGCGCGCGAAGGCGGGGAGACGATGAGAATTCTGCTGATCGAGGATGAAAGGGAGATGGCGGAGGCCCTGTCGGTCGCGCTGAGCAGACATGGCATAGTCATCGATCACACTATAAGTCTCGCCGATGCTTTTGAACTGACGCGCCAAAACGACTACGATGCTATTATTCTGGATCGTCGTTTGCCGGACGGCGAAGGATTGTCGTTCATTCCGAGATTGAGGAAGGCCGGGACTGAATCCCCCATCATCGTGTTGACGGCACGCAATGAACCACTGGAACGCGTCAGGGGGCTCGACATCGGCGCCGACGACTATCTGGGCAAACCTTTCCTCGTCGAGGAACTGCTGGCCCGCCTGCGCGCCGTGCTGAGGCGGCCGTCAAATCTGGTCGAGCCGCACATCGATGCCGGGAGGCTGATGATCGATCCTCTGCATCTGAACGTCACGATCGACTCCGCGCCGCTCGACCTGCCAAGACGCGAGTTGCTCGTTCTCGTCACGCTTGCCAAGCGCAAGGGCAAGACCGTGCTTCGGTCGGCGATCGAAGCCGCGGTCTACAACTACGAGGAAGAGCTGCAATCAAATGCGCTGGATGCGCACATCTCACGGTTGCGAAAGCGGCTGGCGGAGGTGGACGCGGGCCTCGCGATCCATAGCATTCGGGGCGTGGGATATCTTCTGAAGGAAGAGTGATGGGCGCCGCGGAGCAGATAAATCCATCAATCTGGTGGCGTCTCAGCTGGCAGCTCAGCCTGGTCATCGCCACTGTTCTCGCGGTGGTCATCCTCGGACTGAGCGTTGTCGGCGCAATGATACTCTCTCCCAACACGGCCCTGGAAGACACGGTGGTCTCGGTGATCGAGCACGCCGTGGAGAGCGATAGCACCGGCAGACCGGCGTTGCTGGAGACGGATCAGCTACGTTTGCTCAAGGAGCAGAACTCCAGCTTGTGGTACGTGGCCGCAACCACGAACGACACCTTCGCCTCTCATGGCGCCATCCCGACGCCCTACCGTGACCTTGCCCGCATGGTGCACCTTTTCGCCGATGCGGACATACGCGGGTCCGACCTTACGAACGAGGTTGCGACCATCAAGAGCGTCAGCACAAGGACGGGAGAGGTCCGGGTCCTCTTCGGGGGCGTAGCGGACCAGGGGTCTCCCGTGCTCGCCCTGCTGCTCAGAAGTTATCCGATCTACCTTTCCCTGCTCGCAATTGCGCTGCCGACGATCTTCCTCGCCGTTCCGCGCATTGTGAAACACGCGCTGGCAAGGGTGAGCGACGTCGCGCAGATGGCGGCGAGGATCGATCCCCGTCGCCACGGCGCCCGCCTGCCGGTGGACGGAGTCCCCCGCGAGATTGCTCCGCTTGTGACCGGGTTCAACGGCGCGCTCGAACGGCTTGAAAGCGCGTTCCAGAAGCGCCAGCGCTTCCTGATTGACGCGGCGCATGAACTGCGAACGCCGATCGCGATCATGCAGACCCGGATCGAGGGCATGACGGAAGGCAGCGAACGCCGACGCCTGCTGGCCGATGTCGCTCGTTTGGCCGAGACCGCCGAGCAGCTGCTGGATTTCGAGCGAAACGACCAGACCACCGACCTCTTCGAGGCGGTCGATCTCATCGAGATCGCGCGGGGCGTTGTCGCCGATCTTGCGCCACGGGCGATCGCGGCGGGGTATAAAATCTCCTTCGAGAGCAACGTGCAAAGCCTGGAATGCACGGGGAGCGCCCTGGCCCTGCCGAGGGCAATCGGCAACCTCGTGCGCAATGCCATCGACCACGGCGGCAACAAGGGCATGATTCTGGTCTCCGTCTCGGAGGACCGTTCGATCAAGGTGTCGGATCAGGGGGACGGCATACCCGAGGAGGATCGGGAGCTCGTCTTCGAGCCGTTCTATCGCGTTACCCCACGAACCGAGGGCGCAGGGCTGGGGTTGAGCCTCGTGAGACAGATCGTGGCCAACCATAACGGGAGCGTCAGTCTCGAAAGCAGCGCAGCCGGTACCGAGGTAACGATTCAGCTCTGAGGCGCTCCCAACAGAACCCCTTGTGCCCGGGCGCTCTCACTCCTCGCTTTTCGATCTGCTGCGATCCGGCCCGTAATGCAGCCGCAATGCTGGGACTCCACCATCGCCGCGCAGCAGCGATGATGGAGTCAGAAAGCGTGTTCGGCAGGTCCTCACGGGAATCATTCGGCGCAAATGTGTGGCGCTGGGGAAGCGTCGCGCCGAGCCAAATCAGCATTGCCTTGCTCTTTACGCTCATGGCGACCGGGTGCAGTACGGTGCCCTTGAAGGAGGGTGGAACGCTCACCTCCTACAGCGATCTCGGCACGGCCAAGGGAACCTTGTCCACGCGACGCCTTTACATCGACGGGCCGCACATGGCCGACGTGGAGACGGTCCGCATTGTGCCCACCACCTTCTCGGCCGGTGCCGCCTCGCGCGTGACGTCGGAGGCTGACCGGACCCTTGTGGCAAACGCCATGGATCGAGCGCTCTGCGTCGCGCTCAGCGACAGGTATCAGATGGTATCTGCCGACATGCCGGCTGATCTGACCCTCCGGTCCGTGGTCACGGAGATCGTGCCGACAAACAAGACTGCCGCCGGCGTCGCCACGGCGGTCACGTTCGGCACGGGCTTCGTCCTGCCGGTCGGGGTGCCACGTTTGCCCTTCGGCCTTGGTGGGCTGGCCGTCGAGGCGGAGGCGGTCGACGGCGCCGGGCGGCAGAGGGCTGCGCTGCTGTGGGCACGTGGGGCGAACTCGATACAGGACAGCTCCCGCGTGTCCGAGGTTGGCGACGCATACGGCCTGGCGACCAAGTTCGCAGGAGATTTCTCCGCCATGCTCATTTCCGGAGAGGAGCCGAAGGCAGTTGATGTTTCCCTCCCCTCGCGGCATCGCGTGCAGTCCTGGTTGGGAGGCGAGCCCAAGCATGCAGCCTGCGAGGCGTTCGGTCGCGCGCCGGGTTTGATGGGTGCGGTCGCGTCGAACTTCGGTGCACCACCCGAATGGACTGACGGAGGGCCTACGCCGCCGTCGAACCAGTAGGTGTTGCCAGACACGCAACAGCAGAACCCCGCGCCGGAGACGCGATTGCAGCGCACCCGGGGTTCCGCGGTCCATGGCAAGGAAACCCGCCCATGCTGGCGAGAGATGAGCCGAACGACGGTTTGCCCGCCGTTTTCAGGTGCTGTCTTCGCAGTATCCTGTTCGCCCTGATCCTTGCTCAAACCGGCTGTGCTTCCAGACCGGATGCCGGCGTTCTCGTGCCCTCACCCCTGGCCACAGGCGAGGAGGCCGCGGAAAGAGTGCGGATCATCGCCGCGACCAACCGCCAACCCACCGCTGACCGCATCGGCTACGACAGCACTTGGGCCGTCGCCACATCCTTCGAAATATTCGACCTTTCTGTCCCAGCCGCTCGGCACGGCATCAGGATTTCCTATCCCGCAAGGATCCCGGATCCGAGTCGTCAGTATGTGGTGAACTCGAGAAGGACGGCAACCAGACCCGACATCGTTGGCGAACTCGTTCGCTCGCCGGAGTTCGACGGATCGAGCGGGATATTCGTCCACGGCTACAACTTCACGTATCAGGAGGCGCTCTATCGTACGGCTCAAGTCGCTGCAGATGCCAACATCAAGAATGCGCCCATTCTCTTCTCATGGCCTTCCGCCGCCAGAATGACCGGCTATGTTGCGGATCGCGACTCCGTTCTGGCGTCCCGCAGCGCTTTGACCGATCTGGTGAAGGCCCTTGCAGACGCGCCAGGCATGGAACAGATCGTGCTCTTCGGTCATAGCATGGGCGGCTTTCTCGTCATGGAGACGGTCCGGCAGCTCAGAGTGGAAGGTCGCCAGGACATCATGGACCGGCTGGCCGTCATATTGGCGTCTCCCGACATCGACGTTGACGTGTTTCGGTCTCAACTTGAGGATATCGGCTCCACTGCAACGCCAATCATGCTCCTGGTTGCCAGGACGGATCGCGCACTGTCCGCTTCGAGCCTGCTGGCGCGGGAGCGGGAGCGCGTAGGACAAATGTCCATAGAGGACCCACACTTGAAAGCTATGGCCGAACGGGGAAACCTCCGCATCATGGACATGACGTCCGTTGAGGCAGGCGACGGCCTCGGGCATGATCGCTACGCGTTGCTTGCGAAATTCGGCACGAACCTCCTGAGCCCGGAAGCCGCGCCGCTCAACCGGGAAGGCCAGATCGCCTTTGTCTTCGAGCCGACCGCCGTCATGGGTCCCGGTACGTTGAACGATGTCGCTCTCCAGAGCAGGTAGGCTGGGAGCGGAAGGACGAGGACGCTCGGCTGTTCGCGTCCGTCAAGCAATCTTGCTTTCGATCCGGAATCCAGCGCTGGGAGTGCGATCCTCCGATCACGTTCGGCACCCGACAGCCGTTCCGCAGCGGCTCCTGCGTTTTGGGAGCATAGCGGAAACACCGACCGCCCTCTTAGATGACGATAAAAGCGGCGATCGGAGAATAGCCGACAGGATCGTCACGACCGAGGACGGCCAATTGGTCCCAGACTAATAGACCTGCGGACCGCCGGCACGCGGCCAAGTCCCCTCGGCCGCGGTGTCAGACCCGTGCGCTTCGCTTCAACTCCTGCCTTTCCGCCCCCGGCCGTGCGAGCCACGCACGAATGTCGACGAGGGCGGAGCCGCGTAATGCTGCCGCAATGCACGACACACACGGTCACTCAACAAGGGTTTCGCTGTCCGATCCCGAGGAGTTACCGCAAATGGTCTTCCGCCGAAGAATCCCCGCCCGCTCGTCCGTCCTCCCCTCGGCCGCCGTCGGCGCGATCCTGGTGTCGCCGTTCACCGCCCGGGCCGACGACTTCGCCGCGCCGCCCGTCGGCGGTCCACCGATCGTGATGGTGGAGGTTCCGGAGGAGGCGGGTTTCACGGGCTATCTCAATCGCCGCCAGGTCGTCCTGGGGGGCGGCGTGATGGTGGCGCCGGAGTACGAAGGCTCCGACAAGTTCACGGCCATGCCGGTGCCGCTGCTCTCCTTCAACTTCGGCGAGAGCATCGTCGTGAACCCCATGGGCCTCGAGTTCACCGTCTTCAGCCGCGACAATCTCAGCTTTCGCCTGAACGCCCAGTACGACTGGGGGCGCGACGAGGACGACTCCGACTACCTCAAGGGCCTCGGCGACATCGGCGGCGGCGTCCTGGTCGGCGGCACGGTGGGCTACGATCTCGGCCCGGTGGAGCTTTACGGAACGCTGGAACGGACCTTCGGCGGGGCCGATGGTATGCAGGCCATCGCCGGCGCGGTGGTCACCTACCCGCAAGGCCCGCTCCTCCTCTCGGCGGGGGCATCGGCGACCTGGGCCGACAGCGACTACATGAGCGCATATTTCGGCATCACGGACAGACAGTCCGAGCGGTCGGGCCTTGCGCGCCATGACGCCGGGTCGGGGTTCAAGCGCGTGGATGCCGAGGTCTTCGCGACCTACCTCATGTCGGGGAACTGGGTGCTTCGCGCGCAGGCGGGAGTGGGCTACCTGGTCGGAGACGCCGCCGACAGCCCGATCGTGCAGGACAAGATGCAGCCGAGCGCGATGCTGGTGCTCGGCTACCGGTTCTGAGGGCGGGACATGCTTCGCCTTTGGTTCGTCGCGGTGGCGCTCTACCTCCTTCTCATCATTGTAGGTAATCGCCATGATTTGATCCATCCGCCGGCGTCGAAGCCCGGCGCCTCCAACCAGGCGTTGATCACGGTTCTGCCTCCTCGACCGCGCCCCCACCCCGCGCCGCCGGTCACTTCCGCGGCTGGCCGGTCATCCGACGCCCCGATCGCCGTCGCCGCGCAATCGACGCCCGCCGGTGAGTTCTGATTGCCGGGGGCTGTCGCGTTGACCCGATTTGAGCAGTTTCAGGCCATTCCCCAGGGAGCCCCCTTGACCGACCGGCCGATCCGGGGACGCGGCCCCGCCCTCGTCGGTCGCTGGCTTCTGATCGCGGCTATGCTGCTCAGCGGGGCGGGCTACGTGTTCCGCCACAGTCTGCTTCCCTCCGACCATACCGCCGGATCCCACGCCGAAGCCCCGGCCGAACTGCCGATGGCCGTCACGGTCGTGAGGGCGGAGCCGCGCATGATCTCGCGCAGCATCGTCGCGGGCGGCACGCTGGTCGCACGGGAGGAGGTTCTGATCGTGGCGCGGCTCGAGAGTGTTCCGGTGGGGCGCGTGCTCGTCGACGTCGGCGACCTGGTGACGGAGGGTCAGCCGCTGGCGCTTCTGGACGGACAGCGGCTCGAGCTCCTGCTGGCGCAGAAGTCGGCGGATCGGGTCCGGGCCGAAGCTGTGATCGCGCAGGCGGAGGCCCTTTCGGCAGAAGCGGGCGCTGCCGAGCAGGAAGCGACCTTCGCGTTGGAGCGGGCGGCGGCGTTGCGGGAACGGGGCAACGTCTCGGCACAGGCCCTGCAGGAGCGGGAAGCCGCGGCGGCGATCGCCGCCGCCCGCGCCGAGGCGCAGCGACAGGAGCTCGCGGCCGCCAGAGCCGATCTGCTCCGGGTCGGCGCCGAACGCGACGAGCTCATGTGGGAGCGCGACCGGGCGACGGTCCGCGCCACGGCGACAGGGATCGTCATCGAGCGCACCGCCAGGGTGGGGCAGACGACAGCCGCGGACGGCACGCCGCTCTTCCGCATCCTCAGGGACGGCGAGGTCGAGATGGAGGCGTCGGTCATCGAGACCGCCCTCACCGCGATCCGCGCCGGTCAGGGCGCGACGGTGGCCGTTGCAGGGCTCGAGAGTCCGATCCGGGGGCAGGTCCGCCTCGTGTCGCCTTCGGTCGACCCCGCCACGCGGATGGGCAAGGTCTGGATCAGCCTTCGGGGGACAGGGATGAGGCCCGGCGGCTCCGCCAGCGTGACATTCGAGGCCGACCGGCGCGAGGCCATCGTGGTGCCCCGCGCGGCGGTGCTGGCGGGCGATGCGGGGTCGCGCGTGCAGGTGGTGCAGGACGGCGTCGTGGTGCTGCGGGAGGTCGAAGCCGGGCTGGCCGACGCGAGCGGCGTGGAGATCCGAGCGGGGCTTGAGGAGGGCGAGATCGTGATCGCCGCCGCGGGCGGCTTCCTGCGCGAGGGCAGCCTCGTGTCGCCCGTGTTCGGCCGGGCTGCCTCGGCGGAGGGGGATTTCCGATGACCCTGAACGTCTCGGCCTGGGCGATCCGCAAGCCCCTTCCGTCGCTGTTGCTCTTCGCGGCCCTGTCGGTGGTGGGCCTCGTGTCTTTTGCTGCGCTGCCGGTCACCGACATGCCCGAGATCCGCGTGCCATTGGTGTCGGTCACGATCAGCCAGCCGGGGGCAGCGCCGGCGGAGCTGGAGACCCGGGTCGCCAGGCCGGTGGAATCCGCGGTGTCCGCTCTGTCCGGCGTGCGCACCGTGTTGTCCACCGTCACCGATGGCCTGTCCGAAACGTCTGTGGAGTTCGAGCTCGACGTGCCTGTGGACCGGGCGCTGGGCGACGTGCGCGATGCGGTCACCCGGATCCGCGGCGACCTGCCGGGCACGGTGGAGGAGCCGGTGGTCCGGCGGGTCGAGGTGGATGGCGGGCCGATCGCCACCTACGTGGTCCACGCGCCCCTCATGACCTCCGAGGCGGTGTCGTGGCTGATCGACGACAGCCTGACGCAGGCCCTTCTGGACGTGCCCGGCGTGGCGCGCGTGGCGCGCGACGGCGGCGCGGAGCGCGAGATCCGGGTGGAACTGGACCCGCAGCGCCTACAGGCACACAGCGTCACGGCTGCCGAGATCAGCACGCAACTGGGGCAGACCCTGCTGGATCAGTCCAGCGGGCGCAGCGCGATTGGCGCGCAGGAGCAGTCGCTGCGCGTGCTGGGCACGGCCCGGGACGTGGCGGACCTGGCCGCGCTCAACCTGGCCCTGCCACGCGGCGGGCATGTGACGCTGGGCGATCTGGCCACCGTGCGGGATACGCAGGCCGAGACCCGCAGCGTCGCCTTCCGGAACGGCGATCCGGTCGTCGCGTTCGGCGTCTTCCTCGCGCCCGGCCATTCGGCTCCGGTCGTCGCGCGGCAGGTCGCCGATGTGCTGGCGGCGTTCGACGAGCAGCGCAAGGACGTGTCCATCCAGCTGATCGACAGCTCCGTCCCCGAGATCGAGGCGGACTTTGCCGTCGCGCTGGACACGCTGATCGAAGGCGCGATCCTGGCCGTCATCGTCGTCTACCTGTTCCTTCGGGATTTCCGCGCAACCCTCATCGCCGCGCTCGCCATCCCCCTGTCCATCATCCCGACATTCTGGGTGATGGACACGCTCGGCTTCTCGCTCAATACGGTCAGCCTGCTGGCGGTGACGCTGGTGACCGGCGTGCTGGTGGACGATGCGATCGTGGAGATCGAGAACATCATCCGCCACATGCGCATGGGCAAGTCTGCGTTCGACGCCTCGGTCGATGCGGCGGACGAGATCGGGATGGCGGTGGTGGCGTCATCCGCCACCATCGTCGCCGTCTTCCTGCCCGTCAGCTTCATGGGCGGGATCGTCGGGCAGTACTTCATGCAGTTCGGCATCACCGTCGCCGTGTCGGTCACCTTCTCGCTGCTCGTCGCCCGGCTGATCACGCCGATGCTGGCTGCGTACTTCCTGACGAATGCCGGCCATGCCGAGGCGGCGCCGGGCGCCCTGGCCCGCTGGTATGCGCGCCTGCTGGCATGGACGCTGCGCCGCCGTCTCGCGACCGTCGCCGGCGGGCTCGCGATCTTCGCCGCGTCGATCTGGCTGGTGACGCTGCTGCCGACGGGGCTCTTCCCCGAGGACGACAGTTCCCGCTCGGCGCTGAGCTTCGAGCTGCCGTCCGGCGTGACGATGAGCGATGCGACGGCCACCCTGCTCGAGATCAGCGACAGGCTGCAAGCCCGCCCCGAGGTGGCGTCGGTCTTCGCGAGCCTCGGCGACGGCGAGGACATTCGCAAGGGCACCGTCTCGGTCACGCTTGTGCCGCCCGACCAGCGCGACATCGACCAGCGGACGTTCGAGCGGGAAGCACTGGCCGATCTGGCCGCTATCCCCGATCTGAGAATGTACTTCCAGAGCGGCATGGACGGCCGGGCATTCACCGCGAGCCTGACGGGCCCCGATGGGCCGGCCGTCGCCCGCGCCGCTACGGAGATCGAGACGGCGATCCGCGCCCATGTGCCGTCCTTGCGGAATGTGCAGTCCGGCGCCGCCGTGGAGCGGCCCGAGCTCAGGATCGTGCCGCGCCCGAGGGATGCGGCGGCACTGGGGGTCTCCGCCGCCGAGATCGCGACGGTGATGCGCATCGCCACCCTGGGCGACCGGCCGCAGAACCTGGCGAAGCTCTCGGACGGCGCGCGCCAGATCGACATCAAGGTCCTGCTGCCCGACGCGGCGCGGCACGACATGGCGAGCCTGGAGACCCTCCAGCTGCGCGGCAGGGACGCCATCGTGCCGCTGGCCGCCGTGGCCGACATCGGCGCAGGCCTCGGGCCCGCGTCCGTGGAGCGGCTGAACGGCGAGCGCCTCATCCTGATCGAGGCCGATCTCGCGCCCGGCGCCGACCTCGGCGCGGCGCTGGCTGCGGTGATGGCCCTCGACGTGGTCAGGGATCTGCCCGCCGGCATGCGCTTCGCCGAGGCAGGCGACGCCGAGCTGATGGGCGACGTCTTCTCCGGGTTCCTAAAGGCGATGGGCGCCGGTCTGATGCTGATACTCATCGTGCTGATCCTGCTCTACGGGGACCTGTTCCAGCCCATCACCATCCTGCTCTCGCTGCCGCTGAGCATCGGTGGCGCGATGCTCGCGCTGCTCCTGACCGGGCACGGGATCGGCATGCCGGCGGTGATCGGCATCCTGATGCTGCTCGGCATCGTCGCCAAGAACGCCATCCTGCTGGTGGATTTCGCCATCGAGGAGATCCGGCGGGGCACGCCGCGCAATGAGGCCCTGATCGAGGCCGGGCTGAAGCGAGCCCAGCCCATCGTGATGACCACCATCGCCATGTCCGCGGGCATGATGCCGGCAGCCCTCGCCCTGGCCGAGGGCGGCGCCTTCCGCGCGCCCATGGCCATCGCCGTCATCGGCGGGCTGATC
>CAYLHK010000030.1:0-30336 GCA_964383295.1 uncultured Rhodovulum sp. | reverse complement strand
CGGCATCGACACCAAGCCGCTGGTGGGCCACCTGGCCGCCTGGAACTACTTCATGTCGGTCGACACCGACGAGAACGCCGAGTTCATCGAGAAGTGGCAAGCGTTCATCGGCTCCGAGGACCGCGTGACCAACGACCCGATGGAGGCCCATTACATCGGCTTCAACATGTGGGTGAAGGCGGTCGAGGCGGCCGGCACCACCGACACCGACGCCGTGCTCGAGGCGATGATCGGCGTCGCCGTTCCGAACCTGACCGGCGGCATCAGCTCCATGGGCTCGAACCACCACATCACCAAGCCGGTGCTGGTGGGCGAGATCCAGGGCGACGGCCAGTTCGAGGTGGTCTGGGAGACGACCGGCCTCGTGCTCGGCGACGAGTGGTCCGACCATCTGCCGGAATCGGCCGACCTCATCGCCAACTGGCGCGCGCCGATGTCCTGCGGCAACTACAACGTCGCCACCGGCCAGTGCGGCGGCGCCACCAACTGATCCTGCAATGAGGATCGCGGAGCGCGCGCGTGCTGCGCTCCGCACCCCTGCCCCAGCCGGTAAGCACATGCGCATCCTTGCCCCGATAATGATCTGGCTGGCCCTGGCGCTCGCCCCCGCCGCCACCGCGCAGAGCTTCGAAGAGCTCGCCGCCCGCCTCCCGGACGGAAACTTCAACCAGCGCGCCGCGGTCGTAGCAGCTCTGGCCGCCACCGGAGACGAGCGCGCCGCCGCCCTGCTCGAGGCCCTCGCCGAGGGCGAGCTGCACCTGCGCGACAGCGACGGCCAGCTCCTGCGCGTCACCGGCCGCCGCGGCAGCCTGCAGGGCTTCGACGCCTATACCGGCGACGCCCTCGGACCCGTCGCCGCCCGCGAGACCGAGGCGATCCGCGTGAACAACGCGCTCCGCCGCGCCATCCGCTCGGCCCTTTCCTCGCTCACCCTCATGCACCCCGACCCGGCCCGGCGCAGCGCCGCGGCGCTGGCGGCCTTCCGCAGCCCCGATGCCTCGCAGGTCGAGGCGATCGAGACCGCCCTGGCCGCCGAGGACAACCCCGCCGTCGCCCGGCTCCTCGAACAGGCCCGCGCCGCCGCCATCCTCGCCGGCGACGGCGACGTCGAGGCGCGCATCGGCGCCATCGAGACCGTGGCCGCCCGCGGCGGCAGCGCCGCCATGCCCATCCTGCGCCCGCTCATCAACGTCGACGACCCCCGCATCGCCGAGGCAGCCGGCGCCGCCGTCGCCTCCATCGAACGCAGCCAGGCCCTCTGGAGCCACGCCCAGAACGTCTGGTTCGGCCTCTCGCTCGGCTCGGTGCTGCTGCTCGCCGCCGTCGGCCTCGCCATCACCTTCGGCGTCATGGGCGTCATCAACATGGCGCATGGCGAGCTGATCATGCTCGGCGCCTATACGACCTTCCTGGTGCAGAGCGTCATCCGCGCCCAGGCGCCCGAACTCTTCGGCTGGTCGCTCGCCATCGCCGCACCGCTGGCCTTCCTCGTCGCAGGCCTCATCGGCGTGGCGATGGAACGCGGGATCGTGCGCTTCCTCTATGGCCGCCCGCTCGACACGCTGCTCGCCACCTGGGGCGTCGGCCTCATCCTGCAGCAGGCCGTGCGCACGCTCTTCGGCCCCTCGAACCGCGAGGTCGGCAATCCCTCCTGGATGTCGGGCGCCTTCCAGATCGGCGAGCTGACCATCACCTGGAACCGCCTCTGGATCATCCTCTTCGCCCTCGCCGTCTTCGTCGGCCTCCTCCTGCTCCTCAAGCGCACCGCCCTCGGCCTGCAGATGCGCGCGGTGACCCAGAACCGCCCGATGGCGGCCGAGATGGGCATCCGCACCGGCTGGGTCGACGCCATGACCTTCGGCCTCGGGGCGGGCATCGCCGGCCTTGCCGGCGTCGCCCTCAGCCAGATCGACAACGTCTCGCCCAACCTCGGCACCAGCTACATCATCGACAGCTTCCTCGTCGTCGTCTTCGGCGGCGCCGGCAACCTCTGGGGAACGCTCGCGGCCGCCTTCTCGCTCGGCATCCTCAACAAGTTCCTCGAACCCTGGGCGGGGGCGGTGCTCGGCAAGATCCTGATCCTCGTCTTCATCATCCTCTTCATCCAGAAGCGACCCCGCGGCCTGTTCCCGCAGCGCGGCCGAGCGGTCGAGGCCTGACATGTCCGAACCCCTGATCGACCGGCGCACCGGCATCTTCCTCGCGGTGCTCTTCCTGGTGGTGGTGCTGGTGCCGGTGGGCAATCTCCTCGCCTCGCCCGGCTCCGGCGCGCATGTGCCGAGCTACGTCATGGCGCTGCTCGGCAAATACCTCTGCTACGCCCTGCTCGCCGTCGCCCTCGACCTCTGCTGGGGCTACGCGGGGATCCTCTCGCTTGGCCACGGCGCCTTCTTCGCGCTCGGCGGCTATGCGATGGGGATGCACCTGATGCGCGAGATCGGCGACCGCGGCGTCTACGCCAACCCGGTCCTGCCCGACTTCATGGTGTTCCTGAGCTACGACCGATTGCCCTGGTTCTGGTGGGGCTTCGACATGTTCTGGTTCGCCTGCCTGATGGTGCTGCTGGTCCCCGGCGCGCTCGCCTTCGTCTTCGGCTGGTTCGCCTTCCGCAGCCGCGTCACCGGCGTCTATCTCTCGATCATCACCCAGGCGCTGACCTTCGCGCTGATGCTCGCCTTCTTCCGCAACGAGATGGGCTTCGGCGGCAACAACGGGCTGAACGACTTCCGCGACGTGCTCGGCTTCAGCCTGCAGGCCGACACGACCCGCGCGGCGCTCTTCGTCCTCTCGGGCCTGGCGCTGGCCGGCGGCCTGCTCTTGGGACGCGCCATCACCATCTCGAAATTCGGCAAGGTGCTGGTGGCGGTGCGCGACGCCGAGAGCCGCACCCGCTTCCTCGGCTACCGGGTCGAGCACTACAAGCTCTTCGTCTTCGTGGTCTCCGCCATGATGGCCGGCCTCGCCGGCGCCCTCTACGTCCCCCAGGTCGGGATCATCAATCCCGGCGAGTTCTCCCCCGCCAACTCTATCGAGATCGTGATCTGGGTGGCGCTCGGCGGCCGCGGCACGCTGGTCGGCGCGGCCGCCGGCGCGCTGATCGTCGCCGCCGGCAAGAGCTGGCTGACGGCGAACTTCCCCGAGGCCTGGCTCTTCGTGCTCGGCGCCACCTTCGTCCTCGTCACCATCCTGATGCCGAAGGGCGTGCTCGGCGTGATCGAACGCGCCCTCGGCCGGGCGCGGGCCAGGACCCTGGCCCCCCGAACTGAGCCCGCGGAGTGAGACGATGAACGAGACCCAGCTCTACCTCGACGGCGTCAACAAGGCCTTCGACGGGTTCAAGGCGATCAACGACCTCTCGCTGGTCATCGAGCGCGGCGAGCTGCGCGCGGTCGTCGGCCCGAACGGCGCCGGCAAGACCACCATGCTCGACATCATCACCGGCCGCACCCGGCCCGACTCGGGCCATGTCGTCTGGGGCGAGGACACCGATCTCACCCGCCTCGACGAGACGGGCACCGCCCGCCTCGGCATAGGACGCAAGTTCCAGAAGCCCACCGTCTTCGAGACCCTCACCGTCGCCGACAATCTGATGCTGGCGCTGGCCGGCGACCGCGGCGTGCCGGCCGCGCTCCTCCACCGCCAGACCGGCGCCGAATGGGGCCGCATCGGCGAGCTCCTCGACATCGTCGGCCTCGGCCCCGCGCGCGCGCGACTGGCCGGCAGCCTCGGCCACGGCCAGAAGCAGTGGCTCGAGATCGGCATGCTGCTCGCCCAGGAGCCGCAGCTCCTGCTCGTCGACGAGCCCGCCGCCGGCATGACCGATGCCGAAACCATGAAGACCGCCGAGCTGCTCCGCTCGCTCGCCGGCAGCCATTCGATCGTCGTCATCGAGCATGACATGGACTTCGTCCGCGCGCTGGACTGCAAGGTCACGGTGCTCCACCGCGGCGCGGTGCTGGCCGAAGGCTCCCTCGACCATGTCTCGGCCAATCCCGAGGTGGTCGAGGTCTATCTGGGGCGCTGACATGCTGACCGTCGAAAACGTCGATCTCTTCTACGGCGCCGCCCAGGCCCTCCGGGACGTCTCGATCACCGCCGAGCCCGGCCGCGTCACCTGCGTGCTGGGGCGCAACGGCGTCGGCAAGACCTCCCTGATGCGCGCCATCGCCGGCCGCCAGCCGATCAGCGCCGGCCGCATCATGTGGGACGGCCAGGACATCGCGCGCCTGCGCCCCGACCTGCGCGCGCGGGCCGGCGTCGCCACGGTGCCGCAGGGCCGCGAGATCTTCCCGCTGCTGACCGTGCGCGAGAACCTCGAGACCGGCTTCGCCCTGCTGCCCCGCGGGGCCCGCCGCATCCCCGATGCCGTCTTCGAGCTCTTCCCGGTGCTCGCCGAGATGATGAACCGCCGCGGCGGCGATCTCTCCGGCGGCCAGCAGCAGCAGCTCGCCATCGGCCGCGCCATGGTCACCAATCCCCGCCTGCTCCTGATGGACGAGCCGACCGAGGGCATCCAGCCCTCGATCATCAAGGACATCGGCCGCGCCATCACCTACCTCCGCGACCAGGGCCAGATGGCGATCGTGCTGGTCGAGCAGTATTTCGACTTCGCGGTCGAGCTCGCCGACCGCTATGCCGTCATGGACCGCGGCCGGGTGGTGCTGGGCGGCCTGGCAGGCGAGGTGGATACGGGCGACGTGCGGCGGATGATGACGGTTTAGGCGCTTCCAAAGGACCACTAGAGAACTACCGGACGATAGCTGCTTTCGGCCCTTTGCGGACGTACCCGCGCCTATCGATCAATGACCCCTTGCGCCTAATCGGCGATCGGAAAATCGCTGTGGCTTCCCTTTAGCGGACACGCGCTCCAAGCTCGGGGACTGGGCGTCGATACACCGCTATTGGAGTTCCCCCAACGCCCCTGTAGAAGCGATCGAGCAATAGGTCGAGAGCACGGACAAATGGTTAACGTAATCGAACGGGTCTCGATAAGCGGCTTTTGGGGCGACAAATCTGTCGATATGAGGTTCCGTAGTTCTCGAAATTTCATTATCGGCGTAAATGGCTCGGGAAAGACAACCTTTATCGACCTTCTCAGTGCAGCACTTCGAATGGATTTCGAGACACTCACAAAGCTCGATTTTCAAGAAATAAATATCGTGCTCAAAACAGTGGGAAAGAATCAAAAGCCATCGATCCGTCTGACAAAGAATCCAATAAATGAATATCTTGCTAAGATAACGTACTATTTAAAGACCTCTGCTTCTGATAAGCCAACGAAGTATGAGTTTGATGACTTCGCTGATATCAGAATGGCGCGTCGCCGCCGTATGTCGCCAAGTACCGAAGCCCAACATCTTGGACTACAGCAGCGACTTTCTGAACTCGTGCAGTTATCGTGGCTGCCCATCTGGCGGTCCCATTCAAGTGCCTCCCGCGACTTTCCTGAAGAGCGTTTTCAGCCGTCAATTGATGCCAAGCTGGCACAGGTAACGCGTGATTTTGCTACATATTTCTCATCACTTCAGACGCAGGCCCAGCGGGAGACTGATCTATTCCAAGAAAAGATTTTTCTTTCGCTGGTTAGCTCGTCCGACCGCCGCAACCGAGGACTTTCAAGCCTCGCCCAGAATGCCCCAACGGATCAGTCCGGATTGGAGGCAGTGTTCAATGAGTTCAAAATGGATCGGAATAGGACACGTCGATCTATTTCAAATCACTTCGAGCGTTTGATGGCTGCAACCGAGAAAGTCCGCTCCCAGGGGGAGATTACGGCGGACGACCTCGTAGTTATGTATGATAATCAGCGGCTTGCAAGAATTCTGACAGATTGGCGGCGATTGCAGGTGTCGAAAAGCCGGATTTACGCCCAGCGGAACACCTTCATCGAGATTATTAATCGCTTGTTCTCTCGAAAAATGGCAAAAATTACTGATAGAAACGAAATAGAAATTGTTACTCAATCGGGAAAGACTTTTTCGCCGAACGTTCTCTCATCAGGTGAGAAGCAGCTGTTTATTATGCTTGGCGAGGTTTTACTCTACGAAAAGCATCCGTTTGTATTTGTTGCCGATGAACCTGAGCTCTCCCTACATGTAGGGTGGCAGTCGGAACTCGTCCGAAGCATCGAGAAGCTTAATAGTGGTGTACAGATCATTTTTGCCACCCATTCCCCCGACATTGTGGGCGACAACACCAAAGATATTATCAAGATAGAGGAAAAGCTCCAGTGAGTTTTAGACGAAGTGACGCAGGTGTCTCAAACTACAAACATTTCCTTGGAGTCGATATTATAGCTTATGTTGAAGGAAAGTCAGATATCGGCTATTGGAAAACTATCTTTCTCGCTTTGCGACCAGAATTGAAGGTACGGTATGAAAAGAAGGACGGTGTCGAAAACTTGACGGACATCGTGGATTCTGTCATCTCTGGTCGGATATCAAATGTTGTAGTGTGCAGGGATGCAGATTATGTCCCGCTTCTCGGAATGTGGACTCCGCATAATCGCATACTGCGCACGCACGGTTACAGCTTCGAGAATGATTTTATCACACCGGATGCTGCAGCTGCGATAGCGCGCCTGATAGCTCCGGAGCAGATTGATGAGACGTTTCTTAAGAGGGCCTTTCGTCGTTATCTCGCCAAGCTGTCAAGGGTAGGCGAGTGGCTGTTGCGGCTAGATGTAGGCTTGTCGGCCACTGGAGAGGGATTGATAGTGAGATCGAACCCGCGAGACTTGATGATTGGCGACGACCGACGGGGCTATGAGTTCTCGGAAGACGATGCGCGGGCGCGCCTTGCTGGTAGGGGCCAGAATAGCGCGACAGACACTATAGATTTTGGCCAGCATGGCAACATTTACCCCAGATACTTCTGCGGGCATTCAATGTTGTTCGTCCTGTTCAACTGGTGCAGAGTGGTCGTGCGGCGCAGAGCCGGACGCCCGCAGAGTGCAAGCAATGGCGTTATTATGCATCACATATTCAGCCACTATGAAAGGCTTGTAGCCACGTCTACTCGCGAGTTTATGTCCAGACAACTCGCTGCCGTGTGACCGGCCTTGCCTGCTCGGTCACCGTGGTTCGACCTGGTCCGGTCATTTGTCAAATGCGCCGCGAGTGGTCGCTCTCCGCCCAAAGCAGACATCGGTCCCCACCGCCGCGAATGACCGCTTGGTACTGCTTCTGGCGCGAAGCGAAACCTGACTTGCGGGCTACCATCGACCTCCCACGCTACGTCAGATCGTGCAGGTCCTTGCCCAAGGGTGCGCCAACCTGGAACTCCGAAAACCTCACGTTCAGCCCCTCCCGCTCCGGGCTGCAGCACATCGGCCCCACCAGATAGGACGTCGCCACCGGAAAGGGGCACAGTCGCAGCAGCGGCCAGCGCAGCCCGTCCTGTGACGCCTGAACGCGCAGGACACCCTTCTCGACCGTGACACGGAGATGGAGGTCGGACGCAGGCCCGCGATAGGCCGATGTCGCCCAGTCCGACTGACCGATCGTCAGCACGCTGCCAAGGCAGGCCTCGCCGTCTGAAAGCTCGATCCCGGCCTTGATCCAGGCGGTTTCATCCACGCGCACCATGATCCCGGCCTGATCGTAAAGCTCGGTATAGTTGCCCTGGATGCGCAACGACGCCGTGAAGTCCCCCTTGCGGTGGGAGCCGAAGAAATGCCCGGTGTCGCGTATGAACCCGTAGTGGGTGCTGCGCCAGAAGTCCGTTGCCTTGTCGGAGGTGACATCGAGGACGCCGCCGGCAACGGACCATCTGCGCGGTTCATTCAGCCATGTGCAGGTGTCGAACATGCGGCCTCCCCCGGGACATGACGCGTGCGGAAAGCCCGGCCCAAGGCGCGGGCCAACCTACGCTCTGCGGGCCGTTAACGATTCAATCCTGACTAAATTAGTATACATACGCATTCCATACGCGTTCTGTACGCGTTCCATATCGCCCGGATCGGCATAAACCTTTTGCCCCGCACGGGTTTTCCCGACGATCAGTTCCCCAGCACCAGCCCCTCCCGACGCCGGTCCGCCGCACCGCTCAGCGTGCCGTCCGAGCCGATCAGGATCGCGTGCAGCCCCGAGTTCAGGTCCACCGCCTCCGCCTGATGCCCGAACCCCGCCAGCGCCTCGATCAGCGCCTCGGCCCCCTCGCCCGCCTCGACCCGGCTCGGCCCGTTGAGGTTAAGGGCATGCGGCCGGTCCACCGCCGTCTGCGGGTCGAGCCCGAAATCGAGTATGCCCACCAGCGCGCCGGCTACATATGGTATGATATTGGCCCCGCCCGGCGAGCCGATCAACAGCACCGGCTGCCCGCCCCGCAGAACCACCGTCGGCGACATCGACGAACGCGGCCGCTTGCCGCCCTCCACCCGGTTCGCCACCGGCACCCCGTCCACTTCGGGTACGAAGGCGAAATCGGTCAGCTCGTTGTTCAGCAGGAACCCGCCCGTCATCACCCGGCTTCCGAACCCGGTCTCGATCGTCGTCGTCGCCGAGAGCATGTCCCCATAGCTGTCCACGATCACGAAATGCGACGTCCCGAAATTCGGCCGTTCCTGGTCCGGCACCCTCAACTGAGCCTCCTCCCAAGGCGGCTCCCCGGCCCTGGCCGGGACCTCCATCGCATGGGCCCGGTCGATCATCGCCGCCCGCCCCGCCAGATATACCCCGTCGAGCAGCCCTTCGGGCATGTCGACGAAATCACTGTCGGCCATGAACATTCCGCGGTCGGCGAAGGCGAGCTTGCCTGCCTCCATGAACAGATGCGTCGCCTCCGGCCCGGGCCCCAAAGCGGGCAGGTCGAAGGCCGAGAGCATTCCCAGCATCTGCCCGACCGTCAGCCCGCCCGAGCTCGGCGGCCCCATGCCGCAGACCTCGTAGGCCCGGTAGTGCTGACAGACCGCCGGCCGCTCGATCACCTCGTAGCCGGCCAGATCCGCCAGCGTCATGACGCCGGGGTTGGTCTCTGTCCGCACCGCCGCCACGATGTCGCGCGCGATGGAGCCATGGTAGAACGGCTCGCTTCCCTCGGCGGCGATCAGACGCAGCGTCCGGGCGAAATCGGGGCTGTGCAGCAGGTCACCCTCGATCAGCGGACTGTCGTCCTGACGGAAGAAATGGTTGCGGGTCGCCGTGAAGAGGTCGAGCTCCTGCGCCCCGGCGATCGCATCGGCGAGGCGTGGCGACACCGGGAACCCTTCTTCGGCCAGACCGATCGCCGGGGTGAACAGCGATCCCCAGGGCAGCCGGCCGTGACGCGAATGAAGCTCCTCCATCAGCCGCACCGTACCGGGCACGCCCACCGAGCGGCCGCCGACGACCGCATCCCAGAAAGCCACCGGCTCGCCGTCATCGCCGAGCCAGTAGTCCGGGGTCGCAGCAGAGGGCGCCGTCTCGCGCCCGTCGAAGGTGGTCAGCTGGCCGAGAGCGGCGTCCCAGTAGAGGACGAACCCCCCGCCCCCGATGCCCGAGCTCTGCGGCTCGACGAGGTTCAGCACCATCTGCAGCGCGACCGCAGCATCCGCGGCCGAGCCGCCTTCGGCGAGGACGGCATGCGCCGCCTCCGTCGCGAGCGGATGGGCCGAGGCGACCATGAAGTCGCGCCCGGTCACCGCCTTGCGTGTGGCCAGCGCGGAGGTGGCCTCGGGCTGGGCCGGCACCCCGGGCGCGGCGACATCCTGGGCCATGGCGAACGGGACAAAGACGGGCGCGACAGCAAAGAGCGTCGCACCGAGGGTGCGGCGGAACGGCATTTCGGGGGTCTCCTCCAGTCGTGTCCCGAGCAGCCTATCACAAGCCTGTCTCGGGTGTCACATGCCCCGGCAGGCGAGGCGGCAGTCCGCCAAGGGTGCGCCGCGGTGCGCCCCGGCTGTGCCCGCGCACGGGTGCGCACATGTGCGCAATTTTCAAGCCATTGTAATGACTGCGCTATTTCGGCCCATTTACCATTAGGAAAGCTTCGTTAAGGCCGTCTTCGCGCCGCTCCTGCCAGGCAACTCACCCGGAGCCCGTACGTCGACCGCCCCGTCACCCCCCGACCGGCAGCACGTCCACAGCCTGGTCGGTCGTCTGCCCGCCGGCGGTACGCAGCACGCCCTTCACCGGCGAGACGTCGCCGTAGTCTCGCCCGCGGGCGACCACGATGTGATCGGCGCCGACGAGCAGAGCGTTGGTGGGATCGTATTCGATCCAGCCGGCATCCCAGCCGCACCAGGCGCGCACCCAGGCATGCATGGCATCGCTGCCCTCGAGCCTCGGCTTGCCGGGCGGCGGAATGGTCCGCAGGAAACCCGAGACATACCCTGCCGGTATGCCGATGCCGCGCAGGCAGGCGATCATGATCTGGGAGAAGTCCTGGCAGACCCCGCGCCCCAGAGAGAAGGCCTCCGACGGGGTCGTGTCGACCGTGGTCGCATCGGGATCGTAGACGAACTCGGCATTCAGGGCGCGGCCCACGGCCTCGACGGCCTCGCGCGTGCTCATCTCCGGCGTCACCCTCGCGCGGGCAAAGGCAGTCATCTCGCGCGTCGGATGGACGCGCGGGCTCGCTCCAAGGAAATGGTGTGGCGCTTCGGCGTCCAGCCCGCGGTGCCCGGCGATCTCGGCCGCGAGCCCGTGCAACGGCGGCGAGATATCGAGCGAGCTCGCCTCGGCGATGCGTTCCACCCGCGCCTCGATCCTGAAGCGGATGTCCTCATGCGCCTCGCGGAAGGTGATCTCCACGGCCGAATTGCCGAAGAAGTCCACCACGTCCCGGCGCTCGGTCGGTGGCGGATCGATCGTGAGTTTCCCGTCCAGCCGCCGCTGCTGGCCCGGCAGATCGGCCGGCATCAGCCGGAGCATGTGCCGTCCCGCACCAGCGGGCCGGTCGTAGTCGTAGGCGATGACGAGGCGGATGTCATAGAGCACGGGCGCGGCAGCCTTCAGCGGAAATAGGTCTCGGCAATCAGGTCGGACAGAGCCTCGATCTCGGCACGCAGCGCCACCAGGCCCATCTCGTCGATGCGGTCGGGCGTCTGCACGGCAAGGCCGGTGTGCGTCTGGAGGACGGCGCGCCCAAGGTCGGTCATCTGGGCATGCGGCTCTGCCCCGGGCAGGAAGCTGATGTGATCCATGAGCTCGGACAGCTGGTAGAGGATCGAGCGCGGGTTCATCGTGTCGAGCGCCAGCAGGTCCAGCATCGTCTCACGAGTCGTGGCCACCGCATAGCGGCGCCGGTGCGACATGACGCTGTCGCCGATCTCGACCGCGAGATCGAGCGCCCCTTCCGGCGCCTCCGTATCGACGAGCGCCGCCAGCGCCCCCGAGAAGGTGATCGCCCGTTCCAGCGAGCGGCCGATCGACAGGAAGCGCCAGCCGGTCGATCGGTACATGTTCTCATGCACCAGGCCCGAGAAGCCGGTGATACGGCGCAGGAGCTGTCCCATCGCGCGGGCCGTCTCATCCCCGTGGGCGACCGAGCCGCGCATCCCGTCCGCCAGCGTGGCGAGATCGTTCAGCACCGTCCAGCCATCCGGCGAAAAGCGGTCGCGCACATGGCCCGCGCTGATCACCGCCGCATCGAGCGCGCGCATCAGCGCGCCGGGCAGCGTCTCGCCGCTGTCGATGCCGAAGGTGGCGAGATAGCGGCCGAAATGGCGGATCAGGGGCGATTCCGCCTCGGCGGTCTCGGCGATGCGCACGTGATAGGCGCGCACGAAGCGCATGATGCTCTCGGCCCGCTCGACATAGCGGCCGAGCCAGAAGAGGTTGTCGCCCGCCCGGCTTGGCAGCACGCCGGGCTTGAGCCGGGCGAAGGCCGCCCTGTCGACCGGCAGGAGCGAGGTGTGCTCGACGGGCTTGTCGCTGACCACCCAGACATCCGCCGCCGAGCCACCGCGCTGCATGGCGATGGCGGTGGCGTCGTCGCTGCGTCCGATCCGGGCGAAGCCGCCCGGCATCACCTGCCAGCCGCGCGAGGTGCGGGCGAGAAAGACGCGCAGGCTCATCGGTCGAGGGACCAGCCGGCCGCGCTCGAAGGCCGGGGTCGTGGAGAGCGTGACCGCCTCCTGACCGACGAGATCGGCGCCCTCCGCCTCGAGCCAGGCGTCCAGCGCCTCGCGGGCGGGCGGGCGCAGGCGGCCGCCGAGGAGCGTCGCGTCCTCGGCCTCGAAGGGCAGCCGGGTCGAATGGGCAGGGCCGATCATCATCCGGTCCTGATGGGCGCGGACATGGGCGCGCTCGGCCTCCTGGCCGCACCACCAGGTGGCAATATTGGGCAGGATAAGCGGGCTGCCTGTCAGCTCGCGCGCGATCCGCGGCAGGAAGGCCATCAGTGCGCGCATCTCCAGCACGCCCGAGCCCAGCGCATTCACCATGGTCACCGAGCCCTGCCGCACCGCGCCGACGAGGCCCGGCGTGCCGAGCCGCGAGTTGGCGTCAAGCTCCAGCGGATCGGCCCAGGCCGCGTCCAGGCGGCGCCAGAGTACCGTTACCGGCCGGCTGCCCTCGACGGTGCGCACCATCACCCGCCCGCCCTCGACGGTGAGGTCCTCGCCTTCGAGCAGCGAGAAGCCGAGGTAGCGCGCGATATAGGCGTGTTCGAAATAGGTGTCGTTCAGCGGCCCCGGGGTCAGGATCGCCACCTCGTCATCGGGCGAGGAGTTCAGCCCCTGCAGCGCGTCGCGGAAGGTGCGGAAGAACCCGGCCAGCCGGTGAACATGGGCATCCGCGAAGAGATCGGCATAGACGCGCGAGGTCGCCACCCGGTTCTCCAGCGCGAAGCCCGCGCCCGAGGGCGCCTGGGCGCGGTCGCCGAGCACCCACCAGGTGCCGTCAGGGCCGCGGCCGATCTCGAAGGCGAGGAAATGCAGGTAGTGCCCGCCCCGCGGCCCCACGCCGACCAGCGGCCGCAGCCATTCGCGGCTGCCGGCGATCAGCCGCGCCGGCAGGTGGCCGCCGGCGACCAGCCGGTTCGGCCCGTAGAGATCGGCAACCAGTGCCTCCAGCACGTCGGCGCGCTGGCGCAGGCCGTCGGCGATCCCCTGCCATTCGGCCTCGCCGAGCAGCACCGGCACATGCGCCAGCGGCCAGGCGCGCTCGGTGCTCTTGCCCTCGCCGTACTGGCGGAAGAAGACGCCGGCGTCGCGCAGGTACTGGTCGCCCCGGGAGAAGCGGTGGTTGATCTCCTCGGGGCCAAGGGCCGCCAAGTGCGAGATGAACGACGTCCAGGCCGGACGCAGATTGCCGCGGGCGTCGATCAGTTCGTCCGGCACGCCCGGCAGCGGGCGGTAGTCGGCGAGCAGCCGGGCGACCCGGTCAGGCATGGCGAGTTGTGGCGACGGCATCGATCAGAGCCCTGGCGGACGGCGCAGGTCGAGCGTCATCGGGAACTCGCGATGCGGGTTTTCGGGCGGGGGCGCGTAGGCGCCGGCGCTGTGGCCGTGCGGCTCGAAGCGCGCCAGCCTGCGCGCCTCGGCCTCGTTGCCGTTCACCGGGAAGGTGTCGTAGCTCCGCCCCCCCGGATGCGCCACGTGATAGGTGCAACCGGCGATCGCCCGGCCTGTCCAGGTGTCGAAGATGTCGAAGGTCAGCGGCGCATGCACCGGGATCACCGGGTGCAGCGCCATCGCCGGCTGCCAGGCCTTGAAGCGCACGCCGGCCACGGCCGAGCCCCCCGTGCCGGTCGGCTGCAGCGGCATCCGCCGGCGGTTGCAGGCGACGATGTAGCGGCCCGGGTCGGTCGTGGTCAGCTTGACCTGCAGCCGTTCGACCGAGCTATCGGTGTAGCGCACGGTGCCGCCGATGGCGCCGGTCTCACCCAGAACATGCCACGGCTCCAGCGCCTGGCGCAGTTCGAGGTGGACGCCGTCGGTCTCGACCTCGCCGCAGAAGGGGAAGCGGAACTCGTGCTGCGCTTCGAACCAGTCCGCGCGCATGTCGAAGCCGTGGGCGCCGAGGTCGCGCAGCACGTCGAGGAAGTCCTCCCAGACGAAATGCGGCAGCATGAAGCGATCGTGCAGCACCGTGCCCCAGCGGGTCAGCTCGCCCGTGACCGGCGCATGCCAGAGCCGCGCGATCAGGGCACGGATCAGGAGCTGCTGGGCGAGAGACATGCGCGGGTCGGGCGGCATCTCGAAGCCTCGGAATTCCACCAGTCCGAGCCGGCCGGTCGGGCCGTCGGGGGAGTAGAGCTTGTCGATGCAGATCTCGGCCCGGTGCGTGTTGCCGGTCACGTCGACCATGAGGTTGCGCATCAGCCGATCGACCAGCCATGGCGGCGGCGCATCGCCCTGGCCCGGCGGCGGCATCTGGGCGAGGGCGATTTCCAGCTCGTAGAGCCCGTCGTGGCGGGCCTCGTCCACACGGGGCGCCTGGCTGGTCGGGCCGATGAAGAGGCCGGAGAAGAGATAGGAGATCGACGGATGCCGCAGCCAGTGCAGCACGATCGAGCGAAGGAGGTCAGGCCGGCGCAGGAAGGGGCTGTCGAGCGTCGTCGCGCCGCCCACGACGACGTGGTTGCCACCGCCGGTGCCGGTGTGCTTGCCGTCGATCATGAACTTGTCGGCGCCGAGGCGGCACTGGCGGGCCTCCTCGTAGACCCCGGTGGTGATGGCGACGCAATCGTCCCAGGACGCTGCGGGGTGGATGTTCACTTCGATCACGCCCGGGTCAGGCGCCACGCGGATCACGTTCAGCCGCGGGTCGTGCGGAGGGGCGTAGCCCTCGATATGGATCGGCAGGTTCATCGCCCTCGCCGCCGCCTCGGCGGCGGCGACCAGGTCGAGATAGTCCTCAACGCTCTCCACGGGGGGCATGAACACGCAGAGCCGCCCGTCACGCGGCTCGACGGAGAGCGCGGTGCGCACCGCGCCGCCGGCATCGCCGATCTCCTGTTCCACCACGTCCTGCATCACCGTCTCATCGGCGACGAAATGCGACATGGGCTGCGCCCTGCTGCCGCGGGTCGGCTGCGGCGGCTCCTCGGGCATCGTCGTCGCCCGATTACGGACGTCGGGCAGCGGTCCGCGTACGACGGTCGGATCGACGACGTTGGTGTAGGGATAGTTCGAGGCCGAGACCCAGGGCAGCTTGCCGAGGGGCAGCCGGAACCCGACCGGGCTGTCGCCGGGAACGAGGAAGAGGTAGCCGCGCCGCAGCTTCCAGTGTTCGGATCGCCAGCCATGCCCGGCCGCCTTCGACTGCCAGCGCTGGATCGGCAGGATATAGCCCGAAGGTGTCGTCAGGCCGCGGTCGAACACCTTGGCGATGCGATGGCGCGCCTCGGCATCCTTCAGCTTCGAGTTCTCCGGCGTGACGTTCTCGGGCAGGTCGGCTTCCTTGAGGATCCACTCGGCAGGGTCCTCGTAGGCGGGGACCACCATTTCGGCCTCGACGCCGAGTTCCGCGGCCATGCCGCGCAGGAGCTGTTCGGCCTCGGCCGGCCCTGACTTCGTGTCGGCACCTTCCTCGGCGATCAGGCCCGCGTCCTGCCAGATCGGCGCGCCGTCGCGGCGCCAGTAGAGCGAGAAGGTCCAGCGCGGCAGGGTCTCGCCGGGGTACCACTTGCCCTGGCCGTAATGCAGGAAACCGCCCGGGGCGAAACGGTCGCGCAGGCGGCGGATCAGCGTATCGGCCAGCGCGCGCTTCTGCGGGCCGACGGCCTCGGTGTTCCACTCCTCGCTCTCGAAGTCGTCGATGGAGACGAAGGTCGGCTCGCCGCCCATGGTCAGGCGCACGTCGCCGGCGGCGAGGCTCTCGTCGACCTTGCGCCCAAGCACATTCAGCGCGGACCATGCCTCGTCGGAGAAGGGCTTGGTGATGCGGGGATGCTCGGCGACGCGGGTCACCTTCATGTCGAAGGCGAAATCGACCTCGGCAAAGCTCGCCACGCCGCTGATCGGCGCGGCGTTGCGGTAATGCGGCGTGGCGGCGAGCGGGATGTGGCTCTCGCCGGTCAGCAGGCCGCTGGTGGGGTCGAGGCCGATCCAGCCAGCGCCGGGAAGGTAGACCTCAGCCCAGGCGTGCAGGTCGGTGAAGTCGTGGTCGGTCCCCGGCGGGCCGTCGAGCGACACCAGATCGGGCTTGAGCTGGATCAGGTAGCCGGAGACGAAGCGGGCGGCAAAGCCGAGGTTGCGAAGCGCCTGCACCAGCAGCCAGGACGAGTCCCGGCACGACCCGGTGCCACGGGTGAAGGTCTCCTCGGGCGCCTGGACGCCGGGTTCCATGCGGATGACGTAGCCGACGGCCTCCGAGACGCGGCGGTTCAGATCGACGATGAAGTTGACCGTGTTCGGCGCTGAGCTCGGCAGCGTGTCAAGGAAGGCGCGCAGCTGCGGGCCGACCGGTTCCGGCTGGCGGTAGATGACCAGATCGTCGTGCAGATCTTCGGGATAGTCGAAGGGCCAGGCCTCGGCGCTCTCCTCCACGAAGAAGTCGAAGGGATTATAGACCGTCATGTCGGCGACGAGACCGACCTCGATCTTCAGCTCGGTCACCGGCTCGGGGAAGACGAAGCGCGACAGCCAGTTGCCGTAGGGGTCCTGCTGGTGGTTCACGAAATGGCCGGCGGGCGAGACCTTCAGCGAATGCGACAGGACCCGGGTGCGCGAATGGGGCGCCGGTCGCAGGCGGATGACCTGGGGACCGAGGATAACCGGGCGGTCGTAGCGGTAGTGCGTCAGGTGGAAGATGCTGGCCTTGATCGACATGCCTGGGATGCTGTCCTTCGGTATCGCCGGCACCGTTCCACAAATCGCCAGAGCGTACCATGCAATTGTTGGCGCCCGGGCGGGCCTGCGGGACGGCTGCGCGATTTGCGGGCAGCCGGCGGGCCGAGCGGGGATTCCCGCGTCAGTCGAGATGGAAGACCGGCTGCATCCGCGCCCACCATTCGCCCTCGGCCCGGGTGGCGAGTGGCGCCTGCATCGGATCGGTGATCGCCCACCAGTCCTGCATGCGCGCATCCGCCTTCATCCGGGCCATGTCCGCGGCGAAGTCGGTGCCGGTGTATTCCCAGTAGGCGAAGAGCAGGTTCTCGGGCTCCTTGAGGAAGATCGTGTAGTTGGTGATGTTGCAGGCCGAGATCAGCTCCAGCACCTCCGGCCAGACCTCGGCGTGGATGCGACGGTACTCGTCGATCACCTCGGGCCTGAGCCCGATCACCTGCCCCATGCGCTCCATCGCGTCCCCTTCCCTTCGCGGCGTGACAAGCCCGCGCGCGCATACTAGCAGTACCGCGCCCCGTCCGTGCAAGGCCGGGAGCCATTGCATGGACGAGGAGACAGACGTGGGATTTCCTGAGGGCTACAGCGTCGCAGTGACCGGGGCGGCGAGCGGGATCGGGCGGGCGACGGCGGTGTATCTGGCCGCGAACGGCGTGCGGGTGGCACTGATCGACCGGACCGATCCGGCAGATGCCGCCGCGGAGGCCGGTCATGGGGCGACGTCCCACGTGCTCGACATCACCGATGTGGCGGCCTGCCACAAGGTTCTCGGCGGGATCATCGCGGATTTCGGGCGGCTCGACGGGCTGGCCAATTGTGCGGGCGTGGTGGGGCCGACGAACCTGAAGTCGGAGGATCTGTCGCCTGAGGATTTCGAGATGGTGGTCCGCGTCAACCTGACCGGCTCGCTGTTTGTCAGCCAGGCGGTGCTGGGGCATATGCGCGAGCGGGGCTATGGGCGGATCCTGCACGTGGCCTCGATCGCCGGCAAGGAGGGCAATGCCGGCATGGCGGCCTATTCGGCCAGCAAGGCGGGCGTCATCGGGCTGGTGAAGTCGATGGGCAAGGAATACGCCGAGACCGGCGTGACCGTGAACGCGCTGGCCCCGGCCGTGATCCGCACGCCGATGGTGGCCTCCATGCCCGCCGAGCAGGTCAAGTACATGACCGACCGCATCCCGATGAAGCGCTGCGGCGAGCTGGAAGAAGCGGCGAAGATGATCTCGTGGATTGTCGGGCCGGACTGCAGCTTCACCACCGGGTTCACGTTCGATCTGTCGGGGGGTCGGGCGGTTTACTGAGGGGTTTGGGACGGGCTCCCGGCCGGCTGGGGTCGGCCGGGGGTCGTTTTGTCCGAGTTCGGACAAAACGTTATGTGTCTGATTTATAATATATAATTCCATCACGTTAACTAGATGGAAACATCGGTTAACGTGTACCCTCGCAACCGCCGCCGACTATCCCGAATAGCAGCCGCAGCGGAATATTCCAAATAACCGCGTCACCCAACATAACTCCAGAAAGCGGCAAGGCCGCCACGCCTTCCCTTTCAGCAAACAGTTTAGACGTGTACCGAGAAATCGCCCTCGCCTAGATGTGCAACTGCTATATCCATTTCCCCTATATGAAGCTTCGTCACGAACGCGTGCTCAAAGGATCCAGCGAACACCCGCCCCTCTACGTGGCCAACAATCTGGCCGACAACATCAACATCGGAGGGATATCCTTGGTTCATCGTCTGTTGCCGAAGCATATCGAACATCTCCTCCCCTTCATGCATTCTGAACGAATGATAAAAGTTGAATGTGCTTGGCCTGCAAACGCTAGACGATATCTCACTATCCATACAAACATACCGAATATCATTGAGACCTTTGATGGACATAAAGCTCTCTAACTGCAAAAATGGCGATATCCAGGTTAGATTAGCAACGATTCTCCCGCTTTCCGCGCGCTCTATTGTTCCGCGCTCGATTGGATAACGCGAACCAGGGATAACTGGCTGAAGACCATGATCAAGCTGGGCGCGGAACGGCCCCTCAAAACACGGCGGGCACTCAAGTATCTCGAAACGTGCAAGATTGTATGTGACGGAGCCTCCGGCAATGATCTCCCTCGACCTCAGTCCTCCCCCCAGGGACCTCCCCACGTCGATTGACATCCTCCGCATGTCCCGCCGAAGTGCATGTGGAGTTAGGATATTTTCGAGCTGCTTGGCCAAGCAGTCCGGCGCGCAGTTTTCCGTTGAAAATATCGGATCCTCAACGGCCAGCTGATTAACTTTGTAGAGGACAAACTTTCGGCCGTTCAAAAGTGCAACTAAGTCTCCATTTATTTCCGGGTGCCGAGCGTAGGAAATTGCTTGTTCAATTACATCGATGCCAATGTCCTCTGTAGGCGGCTTAGTCTCAAGCACCCACGCGCATGCTCCTGCGACCCGCAGCACATAGTCCGCTCGCCCCTGCAATACAGGGTCCTTCGTGGGGTTCTTCCGGCCAAGAAAGTATCGCCCATATCGGAGCCGCATATCCTTCTCACGAATAATGTCGGCGTCTGAACCTTTTGAGTATCCGAGCGCCCTTAGAACAGGGGCTGCGATTTCCTCACGCACGTCCGATTCATTGAAGCCCGAAACATCCATGGTTCCCCCCAATGGTCTTTCTATATCGGACAGCGTTACTCCGGTCGACACTTTGTCCCGCCCGGGCGTCAAGCCCGGGCAGCGCCCGCCCCGCCCCCAGGCGGGCGCTACTCGCCCGCCGGGTCGTGCGCTGCCCTTCGTGATCGGGGGTGGCGGAGGGACGAAGGGGGGATTGGGGGCGGGACTATTCGGGGGCGTACATGCGCTCGATCTCGTCCAGCACCAGGTCCATCAGCGGGCCGACCGCCTCGCGGCCGGTGAAGTGGAGGCACCAGCCGTCCCGGGTGCGCTCGCGGCGGATGGTGACGCCATATTTCGGGCGCAGGATGCGGCGGGGGCGGCCGGGCGCTCGCGGGGGTTCGGGGTTGCGGGCCGTCTCCTCGGCCTCCTCGACGATCGGCTGGACGAGTTTCCACTGGTGGTCGGGGTCGGTGATGCTGGATTCTTCCAGTGCGGTGCGCAGCACGTCGCCGAACCCGCCGGTGACGGTGCGCACCAGGCGTTCGATCTGACGCTCGGACAGTTTCTCGGGGCATCTGAAGAAGCCGCCGATCTGCTCGGCGAAGAAGCCGAACATGCCGATGCGGATGCGCTTGGCGCGGCTGACGCTGGGATAGAGCCCCTCCACCGCCTCCTCGATGCTGCCGAACGCCCCCATATCCCTCGCCTTCACGCAGACCAGCCCGCGCTCGTAGGGCGATATCCCGGCGCGGATCTCGTTCTCTTCGACCATGGCGGCCATGGCGGGGCCCAAGTCGGCGCGGGGGCGGATGAAGGCGGGGATGGTGGCGAAGCGGTCCTGGGCGGTGCGCTCGTGCAGTTGGCGGAAGGCGAAGAGGCGGCGGTAGCCGGAGAGGAGGCCGTGGGTGAAGGTCTCATAGGGCGTCGCGAGGGGGAAGATCTCGATCGGCTGGCGCAGGCCGGTGGTGGCGATGGAGTTCTCCAGCTCGGTCATCGGCTCGGGGTCGAGGCCGGTGCGGTCGCGGGAGAGGGCGCCGGGGTCGATGGTGCCGAGGGGGACGAGGTGGACGGTGGTGTCGGTCATGGGGGCCTCCCGGAGGGAATCGCGGGCGGCATTATGGCATGGGATTCAGGGTGTTGCGTGGATTTGGCGGGGAGCGTGCGGTGGGGTGTTGCGGGGGGCTGTTGAGTCTGCCCTGTCTTGGCGTTCGTCCCGGGGTGATGAGGGCCGCGCCCGACCCGACGGTGGGCGCTCGCGCCCGCGCCGTGCCGGAGGCACGCCTCCGGCGTGACGGGGCGGGTCGGGCGCGGCCCGGCGCAAGGGCGCCGGGCGGGACGGGTGGCGGAGGGGGCGCTTCGTTGCGGCTGTCGTGCGGTTCGGGTCCGAGGGAGAGCCCCCTTCCCCGACCGGCGCGCTTCCGCCGGCGCCGGTGGACAACCCCTGCGGATTGCGACAGAAGAATGCGCGAAAATAACCGGGGGAACGGGATGGATCGCCTCAAGGACAAGACCTGCCTCGTCACGGCGGCAGGCCAGGGCATCGGGCGGGCGACCGCCGAGGCCTTTGCGCGCGAGGGTGCGCATGTGATCGCCACCGACATCGACGCGGGCAAGCTCGAGGGGCTCGCCAGCGACAGGATCGAGACGGCGGTGCTCGACGTGCGCGACGGCGCCGCGGTGCTGGCGCTGCGCGACCGGATCGGCGCGGTGGACGTGCTCTTCAACGGCGTCGGCTTCGTCGAGCACGGCTCGATCCTCGACACCGACGAGGCGGCCTGGGCCCTGTCCTTCGACATCAACGTCACCTCGATGTACCGCACCATCCGCGCCTTCCTGCCGGGGATGCTGGACAAGGGCGCGGGCTCGATCATCAACGTGGCCTCGATCGCCTCGTCCGTGCAGGCGGTGCCGCTGCGCTGCGCCTACGGCGCGTCCAAGGCGGCGGTGATCGGGCTGACCAAGTCGGTGGCGGCGGATTTCGTCACCCGCGGCGTGCGCTGCAACGCGATCTGCCCGGGCACGATCCAGAGCCCGTCGCTGGAATACCGGATGCGCACCCACAGCCCCGACTACGAGGCGGCGCGCGCGGCCTTCATCGCCCGCCAGCCGATGGGACGGCTGGGCACGCCCGAGGAGATCGCGCTGATGGCGGTGTATCTGGCCAGCGACGAGACCGTGTTCATGACCGGCTCGATCAACATCATCGACGGCGGCATGGCCAACGTCTGATCGACTTTCTGCATCTGGGAGGAACTTTGCATGAAACTTCTGCGCTGGGGCCCCGTGGGCGCCGAGAAGCCCGGCCTGCTCGACGCCGGCGGCACGATCCGTGACCTGTCCGGCGTGGTCGGCGACATCGCCGGCGAGACGCTGTCGGATGCGGGTCTCGACAAGCTGCGCGGCGTGGATGCGGCCAGCCTGCCGGCGGTGCCGGCCGGCACGCGGATCGGGGCCTGCGTGGCGGGCACGGGCAAGTTCATCTGCATCGGCCTGAACTACGCCGATCATGCGGCGGAATCGGGCATGACCGTGCCGTCCGAGCCGGTGATCTTCATGAAGGCGACCAGCGCCATCCAGGGCCCGAACGACGAGGTCTGGATCCCGCGCAAGTCGGTCAAGACCGACTGGGAGGTCGAGCTCGCCTTCGTCATCGGCAAGCGGGCGAAATACGTCAGCGAGGCGGATGCGCTGAGCTACGTCGCCGGATACTGCGTGACCAATGACGTCTCGGAGCGCGAGTTCCAGACCGAGCGCCAGGGCCAGTGGACCAAGGGCAAGTCCTGCGACACCTTCGGCCCCATCGGCCCGTGGCTGGTGACGCGCGACGAGGTCGCCGATCCGCAGAAGCTGAAGATGTGGCTGAAGGTCAACGGCGAGACCAAGCAGGACGGCTCGACCGAGACCATGGTCTATGGCGTGGCCTTCCTCGTCAGCTATCTCAGCCAGTTCATGACGCTGGAGCCCGGCGACATCGTCACCACCGGCACGCCTCCGGGCGTCGGCATGGGGATGAAGCCCAGCCCGCAGTACCTCAAGGCGGGCGATGTCTGCGAGCTCGGCATCGAGGGTCTGGGCGAGCAGCGCCAGGTCTTCGTGGCCGACCCGGCCTGAGGGAGACGCTGGTGCTGCCGCTCATCGACACGCACCAGCACCTGATCTTTCCCGATCGGCTGGACTATGCCTGGGCGGCGGGCGCCCCGGCGCTGGCCGGTCGGGAATTCGGGCTGCCCGAGTACCGCGCGCTGACCGCGGGCGCGGGTATCGCGGGGTCGATCTTCATGGAGGTCGACGTCGCGGGGGCCTGGCGCGAGGAGGCCCGGCTGGTGGCCGGGCTGGCGCGTGATCCGGCCAGCGGCATTCTCGGCCTCATCGCCTCCTGCCGGCCCGAGGACGATGCGGGGTTCGAAGGCTGGCTCGACGAGGGCACGGACCTCGGCGTGGTCGGATATCGGCGCATCCTGCACGAGGTGGCGGACGATCTGTCGCAGTCGGCGAGCTTCCGCGCCAACGTGCGGCGGATCGGGGCGCGCGGCCGGGTGTTCGACATGGTGTTCCTGGCCCGCCAGCTGCCGATCGCGCTGGAGCTGGTGCGGGCCTGTCCCGAGACGCGCTTCGTGCTCGACCATTGCGGCGTGCCCGACATCGCCGGCGGCGGGTTCGACCCCTGGCGGGCGGATGTGGCGGCGCTGGCGCGCGAGCCGAACGTTATCGCCAAGATCTCCGGCGTCTTCGCCTATTGCGCGCCGGGCGAGGTGACGCTGGGCGCCGTGCGGCCCTATGTCGAGCATGTGATCGACGCCTTCGGGGCGGAGCGCTGCCTCTGGGGCAGCGACTGGCCGGTGGTCAATGTCCGCGGCGGCAGCCTGCCGGCCTGGCTGGCAGCGACGCGGGAGATCCTGGAGGGGCTGTCGGAAGACGAGGCGGCCGCCATCGCGCACCGCACGGCGGAGCGGGTGTATGGGGTGCGGCTGGGGGGAGGCTAAGAGCCGCCTCGCGCAATCGCAAGCGCCCGAAAATGGACAGAAGCTGAGACCCCCCACAGCACGCTGTTCGGGGGCCTCCAAAGCGTATCAACTGAATCTATCGCTTCGACTCGAAGTTATCCTTCACGTGGCGGGATATGTATGAGTTTAATCCATCTCCCGCCTTCGCCAGCCTCTTCATTTCCTCTACATCCTCCGGCCCCGGACGCGAGTGTGTGTATTTGTAGTATCGATGCGCCCCTTTCTTGAACTCCACCTCGATCCAGGTGGGACCGCATTCATAGGCGGCCACGCCGGATTTCCCGCCCAAATTCATGTACTGTGGCACCTTTCCACCCCCATTGGCATTATGTATCTATAAAATAATATATGGAAAGTAATATGGAAATTATATTTATTCACCTTGGTAAACATTACTACGCTTGGCTTGCAACTAACCACAAAGTTTCTAAATAACTATAGTTTATAGTTATATAGTAAATAATAATATAAATACACTGGATTTACTAAATAGCATTAATCGCTAACAGTTCCATAGCAATAAAAATAAATGCACATCCATGATAACTGCAATCGCAATCGGGGCCCAACCTTCGCCTTTTTTAACCCCATTCGTACAGATAAATTCGACAGCGATTTTGGTAGCCACGTAGCGGCGGCACAATTAATATTTCTCGGCGTACAGAGGCACTGGCTATAGTGATTTGCAACATGCTTACATCACCAGCCATCCTCCTCGACGCCTGGCGCGGGCCGCGGGTGCGGGTGGGGGACGTGGGGCTCGAGGTGCCGGGGACGCGGGCGGAGCGGCTGTCGGTCGTCGCCGGGAACCTGCGCATTCATCGGCTGCTGCGGCGCTGGGTGCGGCCGGGGATGTGCGTGGTCGATGTGGGCGCCAATGTCGGCTGGAACGCCGTGGAGGCGGCGCGGCTGGCCGGTCCAGAGGGCCGGGTTCTGGCGGTGGAGCCGGGGCCGGACACGCTGGCGGTGCTGCGCCGCAATGTCACCGCCTGCGGCATGGGGACCATCGCGGTGGTGCCGGTGGCGGCGGGGCGCGCGGCGGGGACGGCGGAGTTCTTCGTGCGCGGCGGCGTGAGCGCTGTCAGCAGCCTCTATCCCGAGAGCCGCTATGCGCGCGTCACCGAGGTGCTGCGGGTGCCGGTGGCGCCGCTCGATGCGCTGGTCGAGGGGGTGGCGGACGTCGTGAAGATCGACGTGGAGGGGGCCGAGCTCGAGGTGCTGGCGGGGATGGAGCGGCTGCTCGGCGCACCGGGGCTGGTGCTGATCGTCGAATGGGATCCGGTCTTGCAGGAGATGGCGGGGGCCGCGCCCGACGCGCTGCCGCGCTGGCTGATGGCGCGCGGCTGGCGCTTGCAGGCGGCCTCGCACTGGGCAGTGCGCGATCTGGAGGCGGGCGCGGTGGCCGGGCTGGCCGCGCGGCTGGCGCGGCGGCGGGGGCTGGTGGAGCTGGTGGCGCGGCGGGGGTGAGGGGGCGGCGGGAGGCAGGGCGGTGAGCGTTCCGGTACCAGCTTCACTTCGCGGATTTGTCCGTCGACAAATCCGCGCGCGCCTGCCTGCCCCTTGGCAGGCGCGGTAAACCGCGCCGCCCAGGCAGGCGCGCGCGGATTACAGAGGTACGGGAATGCACATTGCTCCTCGGCTTCCGCGCTCACGCGCTCCAGCCGACGAACCTGCGCGAGGCAGTGCCTCGCAAGGGCAGGTTCGAGGCCGATCGATGCGGCGCCGCCACCCTACCCCTGCCCCAGCTCCGCCATCAGCTCCCGCGTCGCCGGATAGAGGCCGCGGAACACCGCATGCTGGCGGCGGTAGGTGGCGCTGGGCCGGGGCTCCACCCGTCCGGCCTCGGGGTTCCAGGCGGCGATGTCGCCGGGGGTCACGTCGCCGACCGCGAGCGCGGCGAGGAAGGCATCGCCGTAGCTTGCCCCGATCGACTGCGCCGCCAGGAGCTGCGGGCGCTCGGCGATGTCCGAGGTCGCCTGCAGCCAGACGCGGTTCTGCACCCCGCCGCCCACCGCGCGCAGGACCGAGGCCCCGGCGCCGGCCTCGGCCATGGCCGCCAGCGCGTGCGCCGTGCCATGGGCGATGCCTTCGAGGAGCGCGCGGTAGACATGCCCGCGGGTGTGGGTGAGGTTCAGCCCGAAGAGCGCCCCGCGCGCGAAGGGGTCGTGGATCGGCGTGCGCTCGCCGGAGAAATAGGGCAGCAGCACCAGCCCCTCGGCGCCGGGCGGCACCGCCTCGGCCTCGGCGGCCAGGGCGGCGAAGGCGGTCTCGGGCGGCAGCTCGCGCGCAAACTGGTCGCGGAACCAGCGGGTGAGCGTGCCCGAGGTGGCGAGCCCGGCCATGGCGGCATGGCTGCCCGGGAACAGCCAGGGCGCGTACCAGAGCCGCGCATCGGCCACCGGCCGGCCCGTCAGCGCGATGATGAAGACGGTCGAGCCGTACATGACCATTGCCTCGCCGGGGAACTGAAGCCCGATGCTGACCGCCTCGGCGGCGGCGTCGATGGTGCCGACGGTGACCGGCGTGCCGGGGGCGAGCCCGGTCTCGGCGGCGGCGGCGGGCGTCACGGCGCCGGCGATCTCGGTCGTCCAGCGCGGGCGCGCCAGCCGGCCCGGGTCGATGATGCCGGGGGCGAGCGCGGTGTTCCAGCCCTGCGCCGCGACGTCGTAGAGCGGGCCGAAGCCGGCGGCGGAATAGTGGTCGATCACGCTCTCGCCAGTCAGCCGGCGCACGATGAAGCTGGTCGCGGTCAGCACCTCGGTGGTCCGCGCCCAGATCTCGGGGCGGTTGCGCCTCAGCCAGAGGATCTTGGGCCCCACCGACTGCGAGGTCAGCCCGTTGCCGGTGCGCGCGAGCAGGGCCTCGGTGCCGATCGCCTCGGTCAGCTCAAGGATCTCGGCGCTGGCGCGGGTGTCGACGCCGTAGAGCACGCCGGGGCCGAGCGCACGGCCGGCCGCGTCCACCGGCAGCATGCAGGGGCCGATGGCGCTGCAGGCGACGGCGCGGATCTCGCGGGCGGGGAGGCCGCTGGTGGCGAGAAGCTGGCGCGAGAGCGCGGCGGCGCCGCCCCACCAGTCGGCCTCGGCATCGTGCTCGGCCCAGCCGGGGCGCGGGACCTGCATGCGGTGCGCGCGCCGCGCCTCGGCGATCAGGGTGCCGTCCGGGCGCACCAGCACGCCCTTGGCCTCGAAGGTGCCGATGTCGATGCCGAGATAGGCGCTCACGTCCAGGCGTCCCGGTCGAGCGTGAAGCCCGGCCCCATGCGCCCGAGCCCCGCCAGCACCAGCCGCGCCAGCCCTTCGAGATCGGCGAGCTCGCAGATCTCGCGCGGGGCATGGCTCTGGCGCATGGGAAAGCCGAGGTCGATGCAGGCGACGCCGGCGCCCTCGAGCTGGACGTAGGAGGTCTCGGTGAGGGCGCCGACATGGGCGCTGCGCTGGAGGGGAATGCCGGCGCCCTCGGCCGCCTGCTCGAAGAGGCCGACCAGGGCGGGGTGCGGCAGCAGCCCGTTCAGCGTGCCGCGGCCGTGGAAGGAATAGAGGCCCATGGCCGGGCCGGCGCCCAGGCGGATCTCGCCGAAGCCCGCCATCTCGGGCGTGTCGGAGGCGAGCATCAGGTCGAGCTGGATCGCCACGTCCGGGGCCAGCGCCCGCACCGCCGGCAGGGCGCCGCGGAGGTTGAACTCCTCCTGCACCGAGAAGACGGCATGCACCCGCGGCGCCGGGGCGCCGGCGGCGATGGCACGCAGCACCTCGAGCACCACCGCGCAGCCTGCCCGGTCATCGAGCGCGGGAGCCGCGATCCGCCCGCCGGCGAGATCCACGACGCGGGGGTGGCAGACGACGGGCGTGCCGATGCGCACGCCGGCGGCCAGCGCCTCGGCGGCGTCACGGAAGCCCGCGTCGATGTGCAGCTCGCGCCAGGGCGCGACGCGGTATTTCTCGGCCGGCTCGGTCGCGTGATGGCTTTTCACCGCCACCACGCCGGGGATGTCGCGGCCCTCGCCGACGCAGATCAGCATGTCCTGCGCCGCCAGCGCGCGCTCGGGCACGCCGCCGAGGCGCTCGACCTGGATCAGACCCTCGGGCGTGATCCGCCGCACGATGAAGCCGAGCTGGTCCATATGCGCGATCAGCACCACACCCGGCCCGTCGAGCCCGCCGTCGACGCCGGCGATCAGGTTGCCGAGCACGTCCGAGCGGCTGGCGATCCCCAGCCCGTCGAGCAGGCCCGCGAGATGCCGGCGCACCCGGTCCTCGTGGCCGCTGAGGCCGGGCACCGCCAGCAGGCCGCGCAGCCAGCCGTCGATGCGGCTGCGCGGGCTCATGCGCGCGCCGCCCGCGCGCGGGCCATGAAATCCGCCGCCCGGTCGGGATCGACCGGCGCCCAGGTGTCGCCGCCTTCCTTCAGCGCCGAGCCGACGATGCAGCCGTCCGCCACCGACAGCACTTCGGCCACGGTGGCGTGCTTCACGCCCGTGTTGGCCAGCACCGGCACAGCCGGCAGCGCGGCCTTGACGGCGGCGAGATCGGCCATCTCCGCCGCCTCGCCGGTGATCGCGCCCGAAACCAGCACCGCATCGGGCACCGAGGAGAACACGGCCGAGCGCGCCCGGTCGGCGAGGCTGCGCCGGTCGAGCGACCAGGCGAATTCGGCCGAGACGTTGAAGAGCACGGCGAGGTCCCGCCTCCCCAGCCGGTCGCGGTAGCGCAGGGCGCGGCCCGCTTCGGGCGACCAGACGCCCATGTCGGAGGCATAGGTGCCGGTCAGGATCTCGCGCGCGAAGCCGGCCCCGGTGGCGGCGGCCAGCGCCATGGTGCTCATCGGATCCCAGAGCACGTTCACGCCGAAGGGCACGGTGATGCGCCCGCGCAGCCGTCCGATCACATAGGCCATGGTGGCGGTGGAGGCGGTGTCGACCGCCAGCTCGTAGGGGCGGTCGTTCTCGTTGCCGAACATCACCGCATCGACGCCGGCTGCCTGCAGCGCGCCCAGATCGCGGGCCGCGGCCTCGACCAGCCCCTCGAGCCCGGCCTCGGCGTCGTGCAGCGGCGTGCCCGGCAGCGCGCCCAGATGCACCATGGCGATGATGGGCTTGCCCGCTCCGAACACCGCCCGAAACCTCGCCGACATCGCCAGCCCTCCCTGATCTCGCGCGAGCCTACATGTCCCGGGCGCTCCCGCGCAAATCCCTTTGACGCCGGGTCGCGACCTGCCTTCTATGGCGCAAGGCGAATGGGAGGGCTTCATGCAGACGCGGCACTGGGACAGGATTGGCAACGGCGGGATCACCTTTACCGAGCTCGGCTTCGGGACCGCGCCGCTCGGCAATCTCTATCGCGCGATCTCCGACGACGATGCCCAGGCCACGCTGGAGGCCGCCTGGGCGGCGGGGATGCGCTATTTCGACACCGCGCCCTTCTACGGGCTCGGCCTTGCCGAGACGCGGCTGAACCGGTTCCTGCGCGGGCGCGACCGCGACGGATACGTGCTGTCCACCAAGGTCGGCCGGCTTCTGCGGCTGAGCCCGCCCGAGGAGCGGGCCGGGATCGGCAAGTTCTTCGACACGCCCTCGCGGCGCGGGGTCTATGACTATTCCTATGACGGGGTGATGCGCTCGGTGGAGGATTCGCTCGAGCGCCTGGGGCTCGACCGGATCGACATCCTCTATGCGCATGACCTCGACATCTATACCCATGGCTCGAAGGAGGTGGCCGACGGCCATCTGACCGATTTCATCACTTCGGGCTACAAGGCGCTGATTTCCCTGCGCGACCAGGGGGCGGTGAAGGCGATCGGCGGCGGCATCAACGAATGGCAGTATGCCCAGGCGCTGGCCGAGCGGGGCGATTTCGACATCTTCCTGCTGGCGGGGCGCTACACGCTCTTGGAGCAGGAGGCGCTGAATTCCTTCCTGCCGCTCTGCCAGGCGCGCGGGATCGGCATCGCGCTCGGCGGCCCGTACAATTCGGGGATCCTGGCGACAGGGCCGAAGCCCGGCGCCTGGTACAACTATGACCCCGCGCCGGAGGACATCCTCGCGCGCGTGGCCCGGATCGAGGCGGTCTGCTCCGCGCATGGCGTGCCGCTGATCGCGGCCGCGCTGCAGTTCCCGCTGCACCACCCTTCGGTGGTCTCGGTCATCCCCGGCGGCCAGGCGCCGGCCGAGGTCGAGAGCAACGCCCGCATCCTGGCCACCCCGATCCCGGACGCGCTCTGGCGCGACCTGAAGGCCGAGGGGCTGATGCGCGCGGACGCGCCGACGCCGTAAGGGGCGGGGCGCCGGGGCGGGATCCTGCTGCCCGACTTCGTGATAGAAGCTCAGGTTGATTGCTTCGCCCGCACCTGCCCTTCTTTCGAACCCGCTCTTGCGACGCACTGCGTCGCGCGGGTTCGTCGGCCGGAGCGCGTGAGCGCGGAGGTCGAGAGGCGTTGGGCATCGCCGTCGGTCCGCAATCCGCGCGCGCCTGCCTGGCGGGCGCGTTTACGCGCCTGCCGGGGGCAGGCAGGCGCGCGCGGATTTGTCGACGGACAAATCCGCGAAACAACAAAATGCAGCCCGCGTCAGAGCGTCTCCAGCTCGTCGATCATCGAGGCGATCAGGGCGAGGCCCTTGTCCCAGAACGCCGGATCGGAGGCGTCGAGGCCGAAGGGGGCGAGGAGGTCCTTGTGGTGCTTGGACCCGCCCGCCTCGAGCATGGCGAAATACTTATCGGCGAAATCGGGATCGCCCTCCTGGTAGACGGCGTAGAGCGCGTTCACCAGCCCGTCGCCGAAGGCATAGGCGTAGACGTAGAACGGCGAGTGGATGAAATGCGGGATATAGGCCCAGAAGGTCTCGTAGCCCGGCATGAAGTCGAAGACGGGGCCGAGGCTCTCGGCCTGGACGCTCATCCAGATCGCGTTGATGTCGTCGGGGGTCAGCTCGCCCTGGCGCCGGGCGGCGTGGAGCTTGGACTCGAAGTCGTAGAAGGCGATCTGGCGGACCACGGTGTTGATCATGTCCTCGACCTTGCCGG